>JBGCDY010000047.1:0-13403 GCA_045105835.1 Chitinophagales bacterium | reverse complement strand
CTTGGTCTTCTACATCAAACAAAATGATATCGACTCCTATATTTTGAAGAGGTCTCAAAGACAGTTGTCGAGCGATTTCCAAGAGTACGCCTACACCACTTCCTCCATCATTCGCACCATCAATGGGTTCTTTTTTCTTAGTTTCGTCATCATCCTGATCTGCCATAAGGCGGGTATCCCAATGTGCTGCTAACAGTATCCGCTTTGAAGCAGTGGGGTTAATGGCTCCAATGATATTGTACATTGGTACTTTCCCTCCAAGAGAGGCAACTACTTCACTTTTTTGGACAATCACCTCTGCACCATATTCCTTCAATTTTTCCTCCAACCAATCGGCACAAGCTTTGTGTGCTGCTTTTCCTGGCGCACGAGGACCAAAATCGACTTGTTTTTGGACAAATTGATAGGCGGAATCTGCATGAAAAGTAACTTTTGGTAAGACTACTTTTTTTGGGGGAGTAGATTTGGTGGGAGGTTTTGTGTTGTTTTCACAAGCAATACAAGTGAACAGTGCCAAAACCATCAGCCATATAGGAAAGAATCTATTTTTCATTTTTGTTCGATTTTTTGATTGAGCTGTACTTAGTAACGAATGAAAATTAAAATAAGAATTAAAATGAAAAAAACACTTCTTGTTCAGGTAGTTGAAAATTTGAGATAAAGGCTTTTGATTTTGTTTTTGAAAAAGAAATGATTTTGATTACAATCGAGAACCTTTACAGTAAAAATCAAAAGTCTAATTGTAGTAGTTATTTTTTCCGAATTCCTTAGACTTCAAAGCAGGATTAAACACCTGTTGCATCTGTTGTCTCTTCTTCACTCAGTACGACCGTTTTTTTGGTAACCCGTACAATCTCTTTTGCATCTTTTAAATACCCTGCGTGTTTTTCGATATCTGGCTTGGCTTTCGCAAATTTAACTAAATCAGCCGTTTGGAGCATATTCTTCAATTTGTTCCACAGTCCTGCTTCAAAATCTCCTTCCTCCAAATCCTTCAATATTTCATCGGTTGTGGATTCGAGTGCCAAAATATCATAACGCCCTTCTAAGTACTCTCTGACAATATTGGTCAATTCGCTGTAATATTTTTTCACCTCGCCTTGTTGCCAGTATTTTTCACCTTCCAAATCTCGGAGTTTTTCGATGGCCACCTCGTGGGCAGGTCTTGGAGGAGGAACATAAGCTGCTACATTCTCCAATTTTTGTTTGCGTTTTCGCCACCAATAATAGAAGCCACCTAATATCAACAAAGCGAGTAAACCAAACAGTACATAAGGAATGGCATCTTGCCAAGTAAAGGGCATGTCTTTGATGCCTTTGATTCCTTTAATGTCGGCATTTGCAGTGCTGTCTTGTGGGTCGGGAAGTGCATTGGCAAGAGGTGAAACCACAAAAAAACTGAGGATTTCGGTGCCTATTGTTCGTGTTTTCTTATTGGAGTTGTTGACATAAGAGAATCGAACGGACGGAATCTCATACCGTCCCGTATCCCATGCTTGTACCAAAATGGTTTGGGTCTTTTGAATCAATCCGTTTTCCAATTTGGTGCTGTCTATGTCTTTGATTTCCGAAACCTCCATTTGCTCATTGTCAAGAGTTAGAGAAGGAAACTGGACATTTATTTCTGGAGTATATTCTGCGGTCAATTGCAGTTTTACTTGTTCGCCGATTTCGATTTCGTAGCGGTCAAGGCTTGCGGTGATTTTTGGAGTTTGCGCTAGCATTGAAGTAGAGAAGCTCAGGAGGCAGCACAAATAAAATACAACTCCTATCAAACTTTTGTTATTCAATTGTTTGAAGTATTTAGAGGTTAAACTTTTATTGAAGTCAATAAGGAATGAGTGAACATTCAAACAGGAATGAAATTTCAAAAAACGCTTTACAATCAATGTTTTAGAAAACAAGTCTTGCGAAGTTATTTTTGAAGTGTTCTTAAGTGAATTGGATGTGTTTGACTGTCGTTTTTCCATTTTTAGATTACAAATGTAAAATGCGAAAATACAGTTTTTTGGGCATCCTTTGGGCTTTCGGAGAACGGAATTTTGGATTGTCCTTCTTTTGACTTGATATTTACCGCAAATACATCAATCTTTCGGAGTCTAATTTGACCAATAAAAAGAGCAAAACCGTAAAACCCATGAGCGAAGACCCTCCATAGCTAATAAAAGGCAGAGGTATCCCAATAACGGGAACAAGTCCTAGGGTCATCCCAATATTGACCAAAAGGTGGAAGAAAATAATGGAGGCTACGCCATAGGCATAGACTCTGGTGAGTTTGGATTTTTGGCGTTCTGCAATGGCTATAATCCGCAAGAGCAGGAACATGAACAAGCCAATGAGTATGACACTGCCCATAAAACCGAACTCTTCTCCAATGGTGCAGAAGATAAAGTCGGTACTCAACTCAGGTACAAATTTTCCTTTGTTTTGTGTGCCCTGCAAAAAACCTTTGCCCCACAATCCTCCTGACCCAATTGCAATTTTGGATTGATTGAGGTTGTAGCCTACGCCTCGATTGTCTTCAATAGTACCTAAGATGACCCCTATTCTGTTTTGTTGGTGGGGGAGTAGGAAATTATTGAAGGCATAGTCGACTCCTTTTACATAAATGGAACAGCAAAATAGGAAGGCAATGAGAATATATACCAACCGTTTGATTGCTAAAGAAATAAGTATAAATACAACGACTCCTATTATCAATAAAATCAAAAATATCTGTGGGTCGAGATAATGTGCCGCTACAAACAATAATGAGGTGGGAACTACAAATCTAATAAGTATGGGGATACTGAATCCTCGCTGGTAGATGAGTCCAATCAATAGCAAGATGGACAATGCTCCTACGACGACTTCAAATGGTTGCAGTAAACTGAGTATGAACAATACTACTGCCAAAACACCAAGTAATAGATAGCCCCCAGAGAGTCCTTCTCGGTACATTACCAAGATCAATGAAGAATAGACGATTGCAGAACCTGCATCGCCTTGTAGTAAAATCAATACTACTGGAGCAAATAAGATAGACCAGGCAGTTATTTGTTGTTTGATATCTTTTAGGCTGATATTGAGGGTGCTCAGGTATTTAGCGAGTGCTAAGCAAGTCGCAAATTTTGCGATTTCGGAGGGCTGAAAATTAAAAAAACCAAGTTTGAACCATGAGCGAGAGCCTGATATTTCTGCCCCAAAAAAGAGGACGAGCACCAAGAGCATCAATGAAAAGGCATAGATGAGATAGGCAAAAGCGGTATAAAATCGTGTGTCCAATATCTGAATGACTGCTGCAATTCCCAAGCACACTACAATTGCGGCAAATTGTCGCCCATATCGCTGGTCAAGAGAAAACATACTGGCTTTTTCGGGATTGTAGTCGGCGGTATAAATTGCGAGCCAACCAATCCCTACTAAGAGTAGGTAATTAATTACGAGAAGCCAATCTATGCTTGTTTTTTTTGTGCTCACTGTTGCTATCGGATTATTGGGTTTTTAGATTGTTGTGGATTCGTGAATTGGTAAAGAATAGTGTATCATCATTGATTATTTGATGACTATTTTAGGAGGATTCAATAGGTCTGCTTCAAGCATTTTTGTTTCCAACCATTTTCGTTTCTCGCTGATTTCTCTATTGAGGTATTTTTCGATTAATAGACTCGCTATTGGCGCACCATACCGTGAACCAAAACCTGCGTTTTCGACCATAACGGCAAGAGCTATTTTAGGATTGTTTTTGGGAGCAAAAGCGATAAACAGTGAATGATCAGCTCCATGTGGGTTCTCCGCTGTCCCTGTTTTCCCGCAAATATCCAGCCCTTCTACTGCTGCAATTGTTGCTGTACCAGCCAATACTACCTTTTCCATTCCATCGACTACCACCTCAAAATGTCGAGGTTCGATGTCGATTTCTTGTCTTTTCAAATAGATACTGCCTGTGTCGGATTTGTGTGGACGAACAACGTGTGGGTAATAGAAAAATCCCTTATTGGCGATTGCAGCAGTAGAATTTGCCAGTTGAAGTGGTGTCACTCCTAGTTCTCCCTGACCAATTCCCAATGAAATAATAGTACTTGCTCGCCAACGATTTTTGCCATACATTCTATTGTAAAGTGAAGTATCTGGTGCAAAACCTTTGTGAGAGTGTGGTAGGTCAAGGGGTAATCTTCGCCCTAAACCAAATTGGTACAAGTATTTATCCCACTGACTGAGTCCTTCTGCTACATTTTCAAATTGATTGGCTTCGATGAAGAGTTTGAATATATGACAAAAATAAGCATTGCAAGAGTGCTGAACAGCAGAAGCCACGGTACCGCAAGAAGAATGGTAGTGACAGCCAACTGTCAAGCGTCCCAAACGATAGCCTCCGCTACACCCAACATAAAAATTGGGGTGAATCACCTCTTCCTGAAGTGCCAACAAAGCCATCATCGGTTTGAAGGTCGAACCAGGCGGATAATGTGCCATCAATGCCCTGTTGAACAAAGGTTTGAGCGTGTCCGCTTGCAGCATTTTCATTCCAATGCCTCTTGCTCTACCAACCAACATATTGGGATTGTAGGTTGGGCTACTGACCATCGCCAAAATTTCACCACTCGAAGGTTCAATTGCGACGACACTACCCTTTTTATTTGCCATCAACTGTTCGGCAAGGTTTTGCAATTCAATATCTAAAGAAAGCGTGACACGTTCACCTGACTCCGCCTCTGCAATATCATCTCCGTCATAGGTGTCAATCTCTCGATTCAATACATCTACTACCACATATTTTTTGCCCCTTTGTCCACGCAGCCATTTTTCGTAGGTAAATTCAATACCACTGATTCCAGTATAGTCACCCAATTTGTAATAATCGGATGTGTCAATTTGTCTTTGATTGACCTCTCCAATATAGCCCAAAATGTGTGCTGCACTTTTGTGCGGATAATGTCGAACAGTACGTACTTGTGGGTAAAATCCAGGGAATTGATAGAGGTATTCTTGAAGCTTGGCGTAGATGTCGTAAGGAATTTGTTTGAAGAGTACTTGAGGTTTGTAATTGGAATACCCTCTTGACCGTTTGATGGCTTGTACACGCTTGTCAAACTCGACTTGTGTAATGTCTAAGAGTTCACACAATTTGAGTGTATCCAAATTGCTATTTCTGGCTTCCTTCGGAATCACGACCAAATCATATACTGCTTCGTTGTTCACCACCAGTTTGTCAAAGCGGTCAAAAATGAGTCCACGGGCAGGATAGATAGTCACCTCCCTCACTGTATTTTGTTTGGCTTTGGCCTCATAGGTATCGTCCAATACCTGAATGAAAAACAAACGTGCCAACAAAATGACGGCAGTGACAATAAAAATAAGTTGGATAGTATATTTGCGTACACTGACAGCTTCCATTTGCTTTACCTCAATTTTTCGGTGTAATCATTTGTATAGTAATTGGTAATCAGTAACTCGTAATTGGTATGTTTTTCAGTGTTTTTACTTGAAAAACAAATAGTTTGGCAATGTAAGTATTTAAGCAAAATTAATGAGAGATTTGGTTTCGGATAAATACTTGTGATAAACAAATATTTGAAATCTGACTATTACTTAAGCACCAATTACTATTTACTAATCACTATATTTGATTGTGCTTAATTGCTGGATTTTCTAACGTTTTGGATAGAAAATATATTGGTACAATATAATGATTATTAGCGACATTATTGTACTTGCAATCACTTTTGTCAAAGTATAAAAAAAGTAGGAAAAGCTGTAGGATTCGAGGAAGAAAAAGACCAAATGGTGAATGCTAATGCAGACTCCTGCATAAATTGCAAACCAATTGAAGCCCAAGCTCGAAATACTGGGTTGGTGAAAGCTTTCGTAGCCACTGATAGGTTTGTTGAACAACAGGATGACAGGGCGCAAATAGGCAATCAATACACTGACAAAGGCATGAAGCCCTGGCGTGTTGGTGAAAAAATCAACAGAAATTCCCAATCCGAATCCTAAAAATAGCAAAAGCCATTTTGGGGTTTCAAATGGTAATAGGAGGATGAATAATGGATAGATATATGGATTAATGACTCCATGCAGCTCCACTTGATTCAATATCAGTGTTTGAAATAACAACAAACCAATGAATCGAACAATATTTATTGTTATCGCTTTACTCATTCTGGGTTTTTTCTTCTAATTCTTTTTTTTCTGCCTTCCGATTGTAATCCACCACATAAACATAATGAATGCTATTGAAGCTGGTGGACAAAGCAATGTCTATTTTATAAAAATTACTTCCTTGGTCAGAATAAGGTTCCGCTATTACGATGCCAATCATTACGTTTTGTGGAAAAAAACTGGAATAGCCACTTGTCAAAATGGTGTCTCCTTTTTCGACATGAACGTGTTTGGGAATATCGTTCAATACGGCTCTATCAGGACGAGTTCCTTCCCATCGCAGAGAACCCACAAAATTGTTCCGTTTGATTTTGGCACTTACCCTCATGCTTCTGTGCAACAAAGAAATAATGGTAGAGAAGTTTTCCGAAACATCTTTTACTACTCCTACCACTCCGCCTTCGCCAATCACCCCCATTTCCATCTTGATTCCGTCTGCACTACCCTTATTGATAGTCAGAAAGTTGTTCGCTCTATTGGTGGAATTGTTGATGACCTTGGCACTGATAAAGTGAAATACAGAATCGACCACAATCGGCTTTTTGTCTTCTTCGCTTGCTTTCACTGTCTCAGCTTCTACCAACGAAGATTCTGCGTTTGGAGTCGTTGCCAAAGTGTCTATCGAAGTTGTATCACTGCCAAAAACAAGCTTATTTGCTTGTGACTCTTCTTCCAAAAAATTATTTGCAGCATCCATTTCAGCCATCAATCGAGCGTTCTCAACCATCAGACTGTCATTGACCTGCTTCAAATCCATGTATTCACTCCATTCATTCACCTCATTGTAGAGATAACTCACTACCGACTGAGAGGAATTCACAAAGCTCGCCCTTTGGAAGTGATTGTGTCGCACAATAAGTCCATAGCTCACTATTTCTAAGCATAGAAATAGCAAGAACGCATGGTACTTAAAAATAAAAAGGATGAGGTTTCGCATCTACTGCAAGAAAGTTTCAATTCAATCATCACAAGTTCAAAAGAAAATAAGTCACTGCAATACATTAAAATACAAAACCTATGCCTTCTTATTCTCTTTTGAACTCTTTGCTTATTTGTTCATCAAAAATGGATATTTTGCTACATTCTTCAATGCTGCGCCAGTACCTCTTACCACTGCACGCAATGGATCTTCAGCAACCTGTACCGTTAATTTGGTTTTGGCAGCAATCCGAATATCTAAGCCACGCAAAAGTGCGCCACCTCCAGTGAGGTAAATGCCTGTTCGGTAAATATCTGCAGCTAATTCTGGGGGAGTAATTTCGAGGGCTTTCAATACCGCCTCTTCAATTTTTGAAATGGATTTGTCCAGACAGTGTGCTATTTCAGAATAATTGACCGTCACTTGCTTGGGAATTCCCGTCATCAAGTCACGTCCATTGACAGCATAATCTTCTGGGGGATTTTCTAATTCGGTTAGAGCCGAACCCACATTTATTTTGATGTTTTCAGCAGTACGCTCACCAATCAATAAGTTGTGTTCGCGTCGGAGATAGTCCATAATATCAGCAGTGAATTCATCACCTGCTACTCTTATAGATTGATCACAAACAATGCCCATCAAAGCGATGACTGCAATTTCGGTGGTACCACCGCCGATGTCAATAATCATATTGCCAACAGGCTCACTCACGTCAATACCAATTCCCAAAGCCGCCGCCATAGGTTCGTGTACCAAATAACGTTCTTTTGCACCCGCAGCTTCAGCAGAATTGAATACTGCCTTTTTTTCGACTTGTGTAATACCCGAAGGGATACAAATCACCATTTTGTATTGAGGCGTATACCAGCGTTTTTTGTCGTAGAGCATTTTTATCATCTCTCGAATCATCGCTTCTGCTGCTTCAAAATCAGCAATCACCCCATCTTTCAATGGTCGAATCGTTTTAATATTTTCGTGCGTTTTTTCGTGCATCTGCATAGCTCGATGCCCAACGGCTATCACCTTATTTGTGGTGCGATCTATGGCCACAATGGAAGGTTCATCCACAACTACTTTATCCTTGTAAATGATCAAGGTATTGGCAGTTCCTAAGTCTATCGCTATTTCGTGTGTTAAATCGAGGAAATCAAACAGGCCCATGTTTTACAGAATATTGAAGGATTGGTTTCAGAATAATTTACTTAGTAGAAATCAGATGAGCATAGTGTCGTGTAAGACTCCTAAGCAAAGATAGAGTACTTACACTCAATTGACATCTAAAGATAGAATTATTCATTGAAAACTTACACTAAGTAATCAATAAAAATTAAAATGAAAATTGAAATTTAAATCTCTATTGATTATCAATATTTTACAAAACAATAATCAGCCCCTTAATTCCCTTCAATAAAAGTGATTAAAATCAGCTCGACAATTCTTCTATTTTTTTTGAAACCGCCTCTGCTTCCTCATACACAAAGGCTGCCTTTATCACATCCCCACTTCTTTGGATGTCTCGCGCTTTTTCCATCAATTGCAAATACTCCTTCTTCAATTTCTTAACAGGGTCTTTCTTAAAAAATCCAAACATAATAACTATTCATTTTGTGATCAATGGAACAAGTAACAAGACGAAGGAACCTATGTTTAGTTTTTCCTGAAAATATCAACAGCTATCTTTCTTTCCATTCTTCATCACAAGCTTCAATCGCTTCAAATACGGTCACTTCTTCCTCCAATGGTGTTACCTCTTCATCCAAATAATTAAATTTGGGGCAATCGCATTTTTTGAAAATAGAACAGCTACTCATACCTGCTGCAAATAACAGCGTCACTATAATAAGGGTCATTCGTTTCATGTTCGCCTACATTTTGATTGTTAAAAAAAGAATCATTCGTTTGCTGGGTGAATTCTGGGCATTCCTCACAACGAGATTTTTTCACTCCCGTACAACTTGATAATCCCAACACACCTACTAACGTCAAAAACAAAAAAAATCTTTTACGGTCCATTGTACTTTTATGTTTTTTGAAAAATAAAGCCTCTTACTATTTAAAGTAGAAGCATTCATAATTTACTATCTTTTGCTTACCTATACGACTTCTCCATCGTTTTGGTATTCTCTAAACACAAATAAAGCACATTCAGACCTAATAAATTCTCTTTCAGCTCATTTATTTTCCCGAAACCCCACTTTAACACTATATTAGTAACACAATAAAGCACTTTCAAATAACCCCAAAACCTACACTAATTATTAAAGTAAAAAAATGTGGCACCTAATTGTGTACATTTTACAAATCAATAAAGCAGTTCAGTTTCAGTTCAGAAATAAAAACGCCTCACAACTTTTGTGGGGCGTTTTTTATGCTCTTCAATTCAATTCTTTCCCCTCGTCTGTTTTTAACATTTTATAACCTTCCTGCTCGCATTTAGCGTTGAATAACTACTCATTATCCAGTATATTGGCTTTGTTTTTAGAAACCTCCAAACCAATAATATGAAACCAATACTACTCCTTTTTCTTTTCGTTGCAATAGGCTGTGTAAGCCAATTTTCTCCAAAATATGACAAAAACGCTCCCCTTCTTTTGAAGGAAATTACCACTTCAATACAGGAGCAACATTTGCAGCCCAAAACTATAGATGACCAATTGTCCAAAGAAGTCTATGGGTATTATTTGACAGAAATAGACCCTAACAAAGAATTTTTGACGCAAAAAGATATTGCCAAATTGAAGTCTTATGAAAATCAAATTGACGAAGAACTCACCAATGGCACATTTGACTTCTTAAATCAAGCATTGAAGCAAGTAGAAAAAGGTATTCTCAAGGTCGAAAAATACAGCCAATTAGCCATCAATAGTGAATTAGATTTTGACTCCAATGAACAATTAGAAACCAGTCCTGAGAAATTAACCTTTGCTTCAAATGACCAAGCATTGAAGGAAAGGTGGCACAAAAAGGTCAAATATATGGTATTGCAGCAATTATGGGTGAAGAGTAAACTGTCCGATGTTATTGCCTTTGAAGAACAAAAAGAGGAGGCAATTAATCAGGTCAAACGATTATTGGTCAGCAAATTTCAAAAAATAAAAGCCAGCAGTCAAGAAGAGCGATTGCAGCAATACCTGAATGCTTATTTAAAAGTACACGATGTTCAAACGGAATATTTGTCCAAAGCTCAAAAAGAAAAATGGGACGAAGACTTCAATAGAACATTGGTAGGAATTGGCGCACGCCTCGAAATTATCAATGAATATCCGCAAATCACCGAACTTGTCATCGGAGGCCCAGCTTGGAAAAGTGAGCAAATCGAAAAAGGGGATGTGATTTTGGAAGTCAGACAAGAGAATCAAAATAGAATAGATGTACTTGGAATGTCAATAAAAGAGGTTGTCGCATTGCTCCGAGGTGAAAAAGGTTCGACCGTCTTTTTGACCCTCCAAAAAGCGAATGCTGCCATTGAAGAAATTCCCATTGTGAGAAATAAAGTAGATTTAGACCCTGCAATGGCTTTTTTGTTGGAAGACGAAGGGCAAAAACGCAAGGTTGGCTATATCAGATTGCCTCGGTTTTATATAGGCGAACAGGGCTCGGCAGCACATATTTTGGCGCACCTAAGAAAGTTCAATGCAAATGAAGTAGAGGGAATTGTGTTTGATGTGCGAAACAACAAAGGCGGTTCTTCAAGAGAAGCCATCGAAATGATGGGTTATTTTTTGGAGGGTGGTGTGGTCATGCAAGGAAAATATCAAGATGGCACACATCGCACAATGGAGGATACAGACAACAAGGCGCAGTACAAAGGACAGTTATTGGTAATGACCAATTCTCACAGTGGTTCGGCATCAGAACTTTTTGCAGGTACCATGCAAGATTATGGTAGGGCAGTGATTGTAGGCAGTCGGGCGACTTTTGGAAAAGGAACGATTCAGCACTTTGTAGGTTTGGAGGCAGAAACGGAGGAATGCATTCAACAGTTTGGAGAAATCAAAATGACCGTCGGAAAGTTTTTTACTGCAAGTGGTCGCTCTCCACAATACACAGGCATTCAACCCGACATTGTATTGCCTGACAGCGATGCATTTGTAGAGTCGGGCGAAAGAGTTTTTGAGTATGCCTTACCTCACGGAAATCTTGAAATCACAAAAGTAAATCCATTCTTCAATCCACCTCTCAATATCGAAAACCTCAAAACTCATCACCTCCAAAGATTTGCCCAAAACGAACGCCTTCAATGGGCAACTAAAAAAGCGCAGCAAATCAAAAACCAACAAGGACAAACACTTGTAAGTTTGAACTACGAAACCTTCAAAGCTGAACAAGAAAAAGCAACAACTTTTAAAACCTTAAAGGAGACATTCGGTAATATTGAAGGCTTCAAAGTAAGCCCTCTACCTTCACCTTCTTTGGCACAAGATTCTACTTCTATTCTTCAAAACCAAAGATGGATAGAGGCATTGGAAAGGGACCCTTATGTAGAGGAGTGTTTTTGGATAATGAATGATATGTTGGGATAATAGCAGCAGTTGGAAAAATCTCGATTCGTCATAGATTCGACAATACGCCCATCAAAAGCGATGGGCTGAACCGTATAGCTTCTTCAATTGTTTTTTACATCAAATATTGAAGGAATTCTCAGCTCTTGAAAATGCTGTGAATTAAGAGGTGTACCATCATTTAAAATTGAAAAATGCAATACAAAGGTATCAATCAAGAATACTTTGAAGTAAACAGAGTTACGAGTAACAACTGCTATGTTTTGAAAGAAGTCAAAAAAAGCGAACTCTCCCTATTGTGGTTTGATTCTGATGACAACCGAATTATTATCGACTCCATTCCCTACAAGTTTAACCAAAATGATATTGTTTGTTTAACGGAATTTCACCAAGTGGAGATTGTTAAAGTGCATGAGGTGAAGCTGTTGAAGTTCAACCGCCCGTTTTATTGTGTCTTGGACCATGACAGCGAAATCGGCTGCAAAGGTGTGTTGTATTATGGAGCCGCTAATCTTCCGATTGTTCAACCCAATGCTGCTGATTTAGATATATTGGAAACGGTCTGGAAAATGCTCAACATAGAAATGGTTTCTAAAGACAACCTTCAATTAGAAATGCTTCAAATGATGCTCAAGCGTATTCTTATTCTGTGTACCAGAATCTACAAAAAACAGTTGAATTACAATGTCCTTGAGCGAGGGAAAACGGATACCATTAGAGAGTTTAACTTTTTGGTGGAAAATCACTTTAAAGAGAAACATAGAGTTGCAGATTATGCCAAGTTATTGAACAAAACTCCCAAGTCGCTTTCAAATCTCTTCAAAAAAGTAGGTACAAAAACACCCTTGCAGTTCATACAGGAGCGCATTGTTTTGGAGGCTCGAAGGTTGTTGAAGCACAGCAATAAGACGATTTCAGATATTGGATATGAACTTGGGTTTATAGATGTCCAATCATTTAGCCGATTTTTTAACAATAGAGAAGGTATTTATCCCAAAGATTTTAGAAAATTAGACCAAAAGGAAATTATGTCAACATAAGAGGAATTTCTGCCTATTTTCCACCCGTCATTTAGCCGCATCTTTGCATTGTTAGGGAGATAGAAATAAATAGGCTACGCAAATTTTAGGAAGGTATTTTTTCTTTTAGGAAGGCAAAAATTTTTAGCATAGCAGGGCTATGGTTAAAATTTTTAACGCATCCAAAAGGAAAAAGAACGAGTAAAATGCGTAGGCTATTATTTGCTAAATTCCTTAATTAAATAAACAGCTTTTCAAAAGCTTTAAAAACATACAAACAATGTTCAAATCAATAATTTTTAGTGCGGTTGTAGCTTTTCTATTTACTTTCTCCATTTCTGCAAATGCCCAAGTTAAAACGATTAACTTAGAACAAACAACGGGAGAATTTACCATCAAAAGTCTAACACTTTCGCCTGGTGATTATCAATTCGAAATCGCTAATAGCGGTGTGAGTCACGAAGTAGGTTTTGTTTTGACTCGAAAAGGAAAAACGGCTGCTGAGGATCAAATCAAAACTGCCTATGTAAAAGCTCCTGTAAAAGATGGAACGAGTTCCTTAACTGATATTGTGAGTTTGGAAGCTGGTGAGTATGAATACTTTTGCCCACTCAATCCAACAGAAAGGTATCCACTGACCGTTGCGGTCAAAAAAATAGGTCTGGAACAAACAGTAGGGGAGTTTACCACCAAAAGTTTGGAGCTAATAGCAGGTGATTACCAATTCGAAATCGCAAACAATGGTGTAGACCATGAAGTAGGTTTTGTGTTGACTCCAAAAGGAAAAACGGCTGCCGACGACCACATCAAAGCTGCTTATGT
>JBGCDY010000046.1:0-7773 GCA_045105835.1 Chitinophagales bacterium | reverse complement strand
AGCCGATACAGGAGGCACTCCTAGCACAGGAACAGGACCAAGTATAGACCATACATTGGGCACCAATTCGGGTACTTACCTGTACTTAGAAGCTTCAGGTGGTTGTACAGGTCAAGCAGCTCACCTTACAAGCCCTTGTCTTGACATCCCATCAGGCACAACAGAACTCCGATTTTGGTACCATTCCAATGGAGACGATGTGGGTTCTCTACACATAGACGCACTCGAATCCAGTGGATGGAACGAAGATATCAGCACTCCTATTAGCGGAAGCCAAGGCGATAATTGGCTTGAAAAAGTAGTGGATATCAGTGCCTATGCAGGAGAAGGTATCAAACTACGAATCAGAGGAGTTACAGGTGGTGGTTGGTCAAGCGATACAGCAATAGACGACATCACGATAGAAAACACTCCACCCGATGACCTAACAGCCGACTTTTCAGCCAGCCCAAGAGAAGGATGTGAAGGCACAACGGTTGACTTTACCGACCTGACAGAAGGTGTACCTACTGGTTGGAATTGGACATTTACAGGCGGAACACCCGCTTCTTCCACATCCCAAAATCCAAGTATTACCTACAATACCGCAGGAACCTACGCCGTTTCCCTCACCGCAAACGATGCCAATAACAACAATACAATTACCAAACAAACCTATATCACCATTTTTACCACACCTACTGCCAATATCACTGGTAACTTGCAGGTTTGCGATAGTGGAAGCACAACCCTAACAGCATCTGGTGGCGTTTCTTATCTCTGGAACACAGGTAGTACCAATGCATCTATTACAGTCAGCCCCCTAGTAAATACAGACTACTCAGTCACCGTAACAGATGCCAACGGCTGTACAGATACCCATCAAGTCACCGTTTCCACAAATACCTCCTCATCCATTTCCATTACAGCCAATTTCGAAGAAATTTGTGAAGGACAAAGCACCTTACTCGTTGCTACCACTGGAGCATCTTATAGTTGGAGTACAGGAGCCATCACGAAAAGAATACCTGTCACCCCTACCGAAAATACAACTTATTCTGTCGTCGTAACAGATGACAATGGCTGTACAGGTTCCGCTGAAATTACCATTACTGTCAATCCCCCCATTATTGCAGACATCAGTGGCAATCTTGAAATATGCACAGGAGGCAATACCACATTAACTGCTTCTGGAGGAAACACCTACCATTGGAGCACCAACAGCAACAATGCAGCCATTACTACCAACCCAACAGAAAATACCATCTACACAGTCACCGTCACCAATGCAGAAGGCTGCTCAGATACCGAACAAGTTACGGTTATAGTATCCGACGAGTTAAGCACCAACATCAGTGGAGACCTAAGCATTTGCAATGGCGAAAGCACTACTTTGACCGCTTCAGGAGGAACTATTTACAACTGGAGTACAGGAAGTACTACTACTGCAATCACGGTCAATCCAATTCAAAACACCACTTATACCGTCACCGTCAGCGACGCAAGCGATTGTTCAGGTATTGAAGAAGTAAACGTAGTCGTCAATCCCAATCCAAATGCAGACATCACAGGCGACTTCACCACCTGCAATGGAGAAAGCACTACCTTGACCGCTTCGGGAGGAATTTCTTATGACTGGAATACAGGAAGCACTGCTACTGCAATCAACGTCACCCCAGCGCAAAATACGGACTACTCAGTCGTAGTAACTGATGCAAACGGATGTACTGATGCACACACCATTACCGTCAATGTCAATCCCAATCCAACCGCAGGCATCACAGGAGATTTCACCATCTGCAATGGAGAAAGCACTACTTTGACCGCTTCGGGAGGAACTTCTTATGACTGGAATACAGGAAGTAATGCTACTGCAATCACGGTCAATCCAACTCAAAATACGGATTACTCTGTCATAGCAACCGATGCAAATGGATGTACAGGCACCCATCAAATCACGGTTACTGTCAGTGAAAATCCAAGCGCAGACATCACAGGAGATTTCAACATTTGCAATGGAGAAAACACTACCTTGACTGCTTCAGGAGGAACATCCTATGACTGGAATACAGGAAGTAATGCTACTGCAATCAACGTCACCCCAACAGAAGACACAGATTACTCTGTCATTGCAACCGATGCAAATGGATGTACAGACACACATCAAATCACTGTTACTGTTCATGACAATCCAACCGCAAACATCAGTGGAACATTGGACATTTGTGCAGACGAAAGCACTACGCTTACCGCATCAGGAGGAGTTTCCTATAGTTGGAACACAGGAAGTACCAATGCTGCCATCACTGTCAGCCCAACTTCCAACACGAACTATATCGTCACCGCAATGGATGAAAATGGCTGTACAGATACACATGAAGTCACTGTTAGTGTAGGCACAGGTGAAAACTGCTGTGTCACCGTTGTTTCCATTGAATACGAAAACAACAATGCACTCCCGCCATGTGTCACCGCAGACGACTACATCAAAGCAGGAGACTATGGCGCAGGAAGTACAATCGTTCAAAGTAATCAAGCAGTTCAATTCACCGCAGGAAACTACATCAGTTTTGACCCAGGATTTTCAGTCGAGTCAGGGGGTGTTTTGAATGCCAAAATTACCGCTGTCGTTCCACCACTTGCCAACGAGACACAAACTCTCAAAACAGCACTGGACATTGATGTAACCTCCAACAAGGATACACAACTTTTGATTTCACCCAACCCATTCACCACTTCCACAAGTGCCACTCACCAACTCTTTGCAGAAGCAGTGGTCAGTTTGAGTGTTTACGATTTGGCGGGTAAAAAAGTAGAATTACTACTCAACAACCAAAACCAAATTGAAGGAAAATACAAAGTAAGTTTTGAATCCTGCAATTTGAAACCAGGTGTTTACCTGTGTGTCTTGGAAATTGATGGAGAAAGAAGAGTCAGTAAATTGTTGAAACAGTAAGTAATAGGACAAATTTATCTTAACAATTAAAATTTCATAACTCCATGTCTATCAAGTGAGTTTTTAATTTTAATTCTCATTTTAATTTTGATTCACTACTTATAAGAATACAAAAAATAACTTTACAACCTTTAGTGTCCTTTTGGAAAGGGTTGGGCTAAGTCAAGCCAAAAAGAATCTAGAGTTATTTTTGTAGTATTCCTAAAACTCAATTGCCCATTGGAAGTTTCTAAAACTTCTAATGGGCAATTTTAGGTTTAAGGCAATTTCAACTAATAAATCCGTCATTTATGCGTGTATCTTTTTCCGTTATGCTTCGTTAAAAAGCCTCGTCATAGCCCTGCTATGCCTATGTTTTTTGCCTCGCCTAACAAAAAAATATTTCCGCAAAATTGCCTATTTATTAATTTGAAAATGCCTAACACCAAAAAAGAACAGGCGAGTGGTTCACACTCGCCTGTCTATGATAAGGAATTATACAAAAAAACTATTTGGATTGTAGGTATTTGCAGTTTGCAAATACTTTGATTTACGCATGCATCGCAAGCTGAATCGAATGTTGAAACATTGAAGTAATACTTTTTGTTGCAAACAAAGTCTATTTTCTATAAAAAAACTTGAACAAAAGTTCAACCACACTGATTCCTATCATTTTTTTATAAACCACGAATACTCGACAAGCCACCATCAATGTGCAATACTTGTCCTGTCATCCACCCAGATTTGTCCGACAGAAGGTACATTGCAGCTGATGCAATATCCTCTGATTGACCGTACCTCCCCAATGGATGCCTCCTATTTGCCGCCGCCTGTTTGGATTCATTTGCCAACAAATCTGCCGCCAAAGGAGTATCCGTCAAAGAAGGCGCAATGGTATTGACCCGAATTTGGCTATTCGCCCACTCCGCTGCAAGAGATTTCGCCAGTCCTTCAACAGCCGATTTTGAAGTAGCAATAGAAGCATGAAAACCCATACCTTGAGAGCTTGCAACAGTACTAAACAAAACCACACTTGCCCCTTTACTTTTCTTCAAATTTCGATAGCAAGCCTGCAAAACACGCACTGCCCCCAAAACATTGATGCGGTAGCTTTCCAAAAACTCCTCTTCACTAATGCGGTGAAAAGGCTTCAACTGAATCGTACCTGGGCAATACACCACTCCGTGCATTTCCTTTGGTAAATCCTCCAAACTGAACTCCGTTGAAGTGACATCCACTGCTTGGTAGTGCACATTTAAGCCATCAAAATCAGGGTGTTTGGTTCTCGATGCGGTATATACGTTCGCACCATTTGCAGATAAATCTTTCACTATTTGAAGCCCAATTCCTGAACTTCCTCCAACAACTAAAAAGTTTTTGCCTTCCATATTTTACCGTATCAATTTTCTGTAAATATGGGCAATAACAGACGTTTTAGTGAAAGGTTCAGTTTTCACTTCAATTGTTTACAAGCATTTATTTGAACTTGCATTTGAGATTTTAATTTGAATTTTCTTCCCTCCTATCTTTGCACTCAAACTGCTCCAAAACTTTCTTAGATTCCCAACGGCTGTCAATCCTAAACAACAAACCCTTGTTGTTTGATTGTCGAAAATAATTGCAGTAAAAATCAGCAATTTTATATTGAACCCTTGCTTCTGGATAAACAGGCACGTTCAATTCCTTCAATGCCCACACATCCGTATTGATGTAAACAAACAAAGGAGTATTCGACACAGGCTTGACATGTTCCTTGACCGAAGGCGGCAATTCTTCTTGATACTCAGCAGGCATTACCACCATCAAACGGCTCGTTTTTCCAGCATAAAGCGTATTCGAGAGGTAGTAATCCCACTTCCCAAAATGACTAAAAAAAGGCATCACTACCACCAAAAGCACAATCCCCCACCTCGCCACATTCGTTTCCAGAGTAGAAGGCAAGCGCATACTTTGGAGCGAAATCAGGTCATTTTTGTAGAAAACCGCCACGACCAAAGCCATCATCGCCAAGTTCCACGGCACAATAATCAGGTTCTCACTTCGCCCAAAAGGACCCAATATCACCAAAATAAACAAGTGCATTCCCAAAGCTGCTACAATCGCATAATTTCGGCTCGGCTTCCAAAACAAAGCAAGTCCAATTCCCAATTCTGACAATGCCATTCCATACGCCAAAACGGTATGCACCATTTTTCCCTTGTCAATCTCCATCCCAAAAGTTTCGACCAAATAGGGGTAAACAAATTTGGCAAAGGATGGATGCAATTTGTGGACACCACTCCAAAAATACATCATGCTGCAAATCAAGGCTGCAACAGTGAATAGAATCGCTTCTCGTTTTTTATTGGAGCGTTCACCATGCACGATGAGCAATAAACCAAAAAACAATAAATACAAATAAAACCAAGGTTGCCAACGCATTTGGTCCAGCATACACAGCAGCAATGCAAGTCCTAAAAAGCCCAACATCCACTTTCTTTTGCGCTGAAAAAACAGAAAAACCAAACACATCAATGCCAAACCAAACAGCAAATAGTCAAAAGGATAAGCCAAGTCGGGCAATTGTGGACTGATGGGAATATTGGGGAACACACGGGTATGTATCCAAAGTTTGAAGCTAAAAAGCATCGTGGTGAAAGCTGCCAAAATATTGATACTGGTCAGCCACCAAATTCGTGTTTGTTTTTGCAGAAAATCACTAAACCCTTTTTGCATTTTGACTCTATTTTTTATTAACCAAGGATTTATAAATCACCTCATGGATTCTTGGACGAATATTCAATCTGTAAATTTTGGGATTATTGCGAGTAGGATAGACCCGATTCGACAAGAAAATATAGAGCAAATTGTGTTTGGGGTCAGCCCACACAAAAGTCCCCGTATAACCTGAATGCCCAAAACTATCGGGGCTGGCATCCTTGGCAGTTGAACTTTGTTTTGCATTGTAAACAATCAGTGGCTTGTCAAATCCCAAACCCCGCCGATTCCCTTCCTCACAATATTGACACTGAGTAAACTCCTTCAAAGTTGCCTCACTGATATAGCGTCGACCGTCATACACTCCACCATTCAAATACATTTGCATCAATTTTGCCAAGTCCGTTGCATTGCCGAACAAACCTGCATTGGCATTCACCCCGCCCATCATTGCAGCACCCTCATCATGCACATAACCATGCAGCAGCGTTTTTCGGAAAAACGTGTCTTTTTCGGTTGGAACTATTTGATTCAGTGTATAATACCGCCAAGGATTGAAGGTCAGCGTATGGGCTTCCAGAGGTCGGTAAAATTCGGTTTTGAGGTATTTTTCGTAGTCCGTTTTGGTGAGTTTTTCGATAATTGAAGGCCAAAGGTAAAACGACAAACCTGAATATTTGTAGCCTTCTTTTTCGTTCAAAGGAGAATCCTTGATGGCTTTGAAAATCGTTTTACCATACTTTCGGTGCAGCCACAAATAGGGCGTAACTTTCACAGAATAGGCTCTTGAAGATTTGCTTTTCAGGGTTCGCTTTTTGAATTGACCTTGCTTTGGCCAGTCTTTGTGGACGGTATTTTGCCAAAAAGGAATCCACGCTTTCAGTCGTGCATGGTGTGCCAAAACGGGTCGAATGCCCAAATCTGCCTTGTTGGATTTCTTCAATTTCGGTACATAATCCACCAGTTTTCCCTCCAAATCAAACTTGCCCTCATCCTTCAATTTCATCAAAGCAGGCAAGGCGGTTGTGATTTTGGAAACGGAAGCCAAGTCGTAAATATCCGTTTTCTGCAATACTTGCTCCTTATCATAGGTATGAAAACCAAAGGCTTCGTGGTAAACAATGTGTCCGTCTTTCGCCACCAACACTTGCGCCCCAGGAAATGCTTTTCCTTCAATTCCTTCTTTAATAATGGCTGCAATACTGTCTTGAAGCAATTGTCCAATCATCCCTGTTTGCTCTGGTTTGGCATATTGCAGCTTTCCCAAATTGACGGGCAATTGTTCCATTTTTGAAGTGGATGCATTTTTACTTTGTCCTACAAATTTATTACAGTAAAAAAGTAGTATTAATGTAATCAATAATCGAAATTTCATGTTTGTTTTTTTGAATCAAAATCAAGATAGACATTTTAACTATTTTTTAAACCCATACCTTTGTGAAAAGTCAAAAAATGACTCGAAACATAAACCTCTATACCCCTATGAAAAAGTATCTTTTCTTCCTTACGCTATTCGTTTACTTCAATGCAATCCCCCATACAGCTATTCAAGCACAACCCAAAACCTTCATTCCCAAAGGCACACAAAGCAGCTCTACAACTGCTCCCAAAAAGAGTGAACCTATCTCAACTAAAAAAACTCCCGAAAAGACCTCCAAAAAAAGCTTCAATCCCTTCAAATCCAAAAAAACAATCGCTACACCAGCTGTCGCCAAATTGTTGAGTCTTGCGGAACGACACATGGGCGTGCCTTACAAATGGGGTGGCTCGACGACCAAAGGTTTTGACTGTTCGGGATATGTCCAGTATGTGTACAAAGATGCGGGTTTGCGTTTGAAGCGGGTGTCGAAAGACCAAGCGAATGAGGGTAAAAAGGTGTCGGTTAGAAATGCTCAAAAAGGTGATTTGGTATTTTTTGGTGAGAAAAAACGAAAGATTACCCACGTTGGTTTGGTGGTTTCAGGTAAAAAAGAACCCCTAAAAATGATTCATGCTTCTTCGTCAAAAGGGGTCATCATCACTGATGTTTCGACTTCTTCCTACTGGCTTCCAAAGCTGCAAAAAGTGCGTAGAGTTTTGAATAAACACGAATTGAAAATGGTGAATGCCAAATCTGAAGGGCAATTAAGGCGAGCGACTCGAAGGTATTTGAAGAAGTATTC
>JBGCDY010000045.1:0-7401 GCA_045105835.1 Chitinophagales bacterium | reverse complement strand
GACGAGATTTTCATAAAAAGTGAACGCATATTTGTAGCTTTTGAACACCCTAGGGTAGGGGTGGGTTCGAGTAATATAAGAGATCAATGTGCGAGCCTATAAAAGGTGTTTTTTTTGAAAGCCTTTGATTTATAAATATTTAATCTTTTCCCCCTCAGAGGATACTTATCAGTATGACATGTGGTATTTGTCATACTGTAAGTATGTTCTGAATGGATAGGAGGATTTGGGTTAAATATCCATTCTACAAGATGAAGTTGACAAGCTATTTAGTAGTTTTTCAAGGTGATATTATCGGATAATCAAGTGTTTTCAAAACTTATGAAAACCTTTAAAAGGTGTTTTTTCTTGAAAGCCTTTGATTTATAAATGTTTAGTCCTTTCCCATAGAAGATACTTATCAGTATGACAGGTGATATGGAGGTGTTTGCCATACTGTAAAAATCTTCTGGTTAGACAAGAGAAGCTACTAATAAGTCGCCACTCCTTCCTTCAATTTGTCTTTGAACAACTTCCTCGCTTTGCGTACTTTAGGCGTAGTGACTGCTACAACATAACCTTGGTTGGGATTGAGCCAAAAGAAGTTTTGGTGATAATCTTCTGCATCATAAAAAATATCAAAGGCAACAATTTGAGTAGTAATCGGATCACTCCATACCTTTTCTGCAATCTCTTTTTGGGTTTTTTCTGCTGCCAATTTTTGTGCTTCATCGTGGTAGAATATGGCAGAACGGTATTGATAGCCTTTGTCTGGTCCTTGTCGGTTGAGTGTCGTTGGGTCGTGTGTTTTCCACAAAACCTCTAAGAGTTCTTCATAAGTAATCACTGCTGGATCATAAATGATCTGTACCGCTTCGGCATGTTTGGTAGCTCCAGCAGAAACCTGCTTGTAAGTAGGGTTTTTGATTTCCCCTCCCGAATAGCCAGATACCACACTATATACGCCTTTCAATTCTTGAAAAACGCCTTCTACACACCAAAAACATCCTGCTGCAAAAGTAGCCGTTTCGAAGGTTTTGCCTTCTGGAACGGGCATATCTCTGGGGTAATCGGCAGCTTTTTCTGTGTTGTTTGTCTGATTTGTGCTGGACATATCGGAACCATTGCAGGTTTGTAAAAAAACGAATAATACAGCAAAAGGTACTGCGAGGAATTTTAACATAAAAATGATTTTTAACAGTTTAAAAAGAAATTAAAGCATTTGCAATGCCTTGCTTCAAACAATTCCGAAGCACTTGGGTTTTAGAGTTAAGGATTGAAGAAGGGAATGAATTGCTGCTTCAATTTTGAATTTGATTTTCTCTACCTTTGCAAACTAAAAACGACAATTGGTTGTTTAAGCAATGTTGTTTTCCTGACACAAAAAAAAATATAACAATGATAGGTACAAAAAGAGTGGTGAGCATTTATACAGAAGCAACACCCAATCCTGAAACCATGAAGTTCGTATTGAACAAGATGTTGTATGCCCAAAACAGTGCTGATTTTCCTACTCGTGAAGATGCAGAAGGTGCATCTGCTCTGGGAGTTAGCTTATTTGATGAGTTCCCGTATGTCAAAGGGGTGTTTATTATGAACAACTTTGTGACGGTGACCAAAACGCCTACAACAGAATGGTTTGAAGTAGTTCCCGATGTTAGAGAATACATTCGTCAATATGTTGAGGCAGATAAAGAAATCATTGATGAGGCAGTTTTGCGACAAAAGTTGGCGGATAAACCTGGTGGAGATCCAAATGAAGTAAATGCAGATGATTCTGAGATTGAAGTTAAAATCAAAGAGTTAATTAAAACCTATGTTCAACCTGCAGTAGAAATGGATGGAGGTAGTATTGTTTTCCGTTCTTTTAATGAAGGAATTGTTTACTTGGGAATGCAGGGATCTTGTAGTGGTTGTCCTTCTTCTACGGTGACACTCAAAGCAGGTATTGAAGGCTTGATGAAACGAATGGTTCCTGAAGTTAAGTCGGTAGAAGCAGAAATGATGTAATTAATTCATTCATTTTGACAATAAGGAATGCTACAAAAATAAACGTACATTTTGGGGGCTAAATATCCCCCAACCCCTTCAAAGAGGGAATAATAGAGTGTGAATTTATTTCTTCCGCATTCCTAAGAGATTTTTGAAGTTTATTCTTTGCAGAAAATTGATTCTCTTCGTGTTAAACACAGTAAAGCGAAACTTCAAAAGTCTTTTTTTTTATTCAAAACCCACCATTGAGGTAAATTATGAGTCCAGATAAAGTAAAGATATTGATTGTAGATGATGAAGCGGATGTATTGGAGTTTATGCGCTACAATCTGAAAAAGGAAGGTTTTCAAGTGTTTATTGCTCCTGATGGTATAGAGGCGATTAAGATTGCCAAAAAAGAAATTCCGCACTTGGTCGTTTTGGATATTATGATGCCTGAAATGGATGGCTTGGAGGCCTGTAAAGAGCTGAGAACCATTCCTTCACTACAAGACACTTTGATTACTTTTTTGACGGCTCGTAGTGAGGAATTTACACAGGTAATGGGATTGGAGATTGGGGCGGATGACTATATTACCAAGCCTGTAAAACCTCGTTTGCTAATCAGTAAGGTGAAATCTTTGCTTCGCCGCTATTCTAAACAAGAAACAGAAGATGTTTTGTTTGTTAGTGATTTGGAAATCAACCGAGATACTTTCACTATCAAAAGAGGAGAGCAAATTATAGAGCTTCCTCGCAAAGAATTCAAACTAATTTACTTGTTGGCTTCTAAGCCTGGAAAGGTTTTTACCCGTGAAAAAATCCTAAGGGAAGTATGGGGTACAGATGTGATTGTAAATGATCGCACGATTGATGTGCATATCCGAAAGCTTCGTGAAAAAATCGGAAATGAGTACATCAAGACCATCAAGGGAATAGGCTATAAATTTGAAGTATAAAAATCTACCTATTTTTATTTTATAAAAACTTATAAATCAATTATTTTTTTGTTTTCCTGCCTATTTTGACTTTGATTTCTTACTTATCTTATTATTTCACAGGACAAATTGCATATATTTACGTAATGGAAGATGCGAATTGATTTATTTCTGATTCAAACTTTGATTTAGAAGTATATTTTTTCAATCAAAATCTCATACATAAATTAAGCATAGTCGGATGAAAACTATCAAAGGTCCTGCAATTTTTTTAGCGCAATTCGTTGGTGACAAAGCTCCTTTCAATACCTTGGAAGGAATGTGTCAATGGGCCGCAGGTTTGGGCTTCAAAGGGATTCAAATTCCTACTTGGGAAAAACATCTGATTGACCTGCAATTGGCGGCTGAGAGCAAAACGTATTGTGATGAACTGAAAGGTAAAATAGCCAATTATGGTTTGGAAATCACGGAATTATCGACTCACCTTCAAGGACAACTGATTGCTGTTCACCCTGCGTACAATGAAATGTTTGATGGTTTTGCAGATGATTCTGTAAAAAATGACCCCAAAGCCCGTACTGAATGGGCAAAACAACAACTACTGTGGGCGGCAAAAGCAAGTCAGAACTTGGGCTTGAATGCGCATGCAACTTTTTCTGGATCTTTGCTTTGGCATACGATGTATCCTTGGCCTCAGCGACCAGCAGGTTTGGTGGAGATGGGCTTCAAAGAGTTGGCGAATCGTTGGGTTCCTATTTTGAATGCTTTTGACGAAGCAGGAGTGGATGTGTGTTATGAATTGCATCCTGGGGAGGACTTACACGATGGATTGACCTTTGAGCGATTTTTGGATGTGACCAACAATCATATTCGTGCCAATATTTTGTACGACCCGAGTCATTTTGTTTTGCAGCAATTGGATTATCTCGCATTTATAGACATTTACCACGAACGCATCAAAATGTTTCATGTGAAAGATGCTGAGTTCAACCCAACAGGGAGAGCAGGTATTTATGGTGGTTACGAAAGTTGGGTAAATCGCCCTGGACGTTTTCGTTCACTAGGAGATGGACAAGTGGATTTTGTGGGAATTTTCAGCAAATTGACCCAACATAATTTTGATGGCTGGGCGGTGATGGAATGGGAGTGTTGTTTGAAGCATCCCGAAGATGGCGCAAGAGAAGGAGCTACCTATATTGAAGATCACATCATTCGAGTGACTGAGAGAGCTTTTGATGATTTTGCAGGAAGCGGAATGGATGAGGAAATGAATAAGCGGATCTTGGGACTTGGTTAATATTGAATAAAAGTATTTTCTAAAACTCCCTTCAAAACCACAAAAAATGCAAGATGACTTTTATATAGGTTGGCAGCCCAAGTCTCCTCGTTCTTATGCGAAAACGATGAAACTGTTCATTGCTATGTTGTTTGTGTTGGTGCCTTTGTCTGCCTTTTTGTTGGTGAGTAGTCAAAATGAGTTTACTACTTCCAATTTTGAGTTTGGGAAATCTACGGAAGTGGAAGGAATCTTGGTCAAAAAACCTGTTCCTATGTTGAAATTAAAGGGCGGGACAACTTTTGACGGAAAAATTGTCTATCAAAATATACTCTTGGTTGCTTTCGGAAAACGAGGTGCGAAGGGAGATATTTTGGCAATGGAGAACAAAGAGGGTGATTTGGATGGGAAAATGGTGCGTTTGAAGGGAACGTTGATTTATGGGGATGGTAAGACGCTGTTGGAATTGACCGAAGGTAAAGATGCTTTATTGGAGGTTAAGACTGGAGGAGAGTCTGTACTGAGTGAGGAAGAAAAATATGGTGTGAAAACTTTGCAGGGAGAAATTATTGATCCAAAGTGCTATTTTGGAGTGATGAAACCAGGCGAGGGGAAAATACACCGTTCTTGTGCGATTCGTTGTATTTCAGGAGGAATTCCACCAGTATTGAGAATGCAAGATGCGGAAGGAAATTATAGTTACTGCCTGCTTTTGGGAAGTAAGGGAGAAAGTATCAATCAAGAGGTCTTGGATTATGTGGCGAGTCCTATTGAAGTAAGCGGCGAATTGTCAAAAATGGATGATTGGTTGTTGCTTCGAGTAGATTTTGACAAAGGTTTTAAACTTTTGCACTAAAAAACGACTTTAATTAATATTGACGTTTAAATGACAAAAAAAACAAAAGGTGTTAAACCTGTTCTACCGTCGTTTAGTCTAAAAAAATAGTTAGGGATATTCTATTTATCCAATCGTGAATTCAATAATTAATAACCAATAAATCTTTGAAATATGTCAGCAATCTTCAATCGATTTCAAATTCTACTTACACTTTGTTTTTTAGTGGGAGTAACGATGACCTTCACCGCATGTGAAGAACCAGGAGGCGGAGATGATCCTTGTCAAACTGTTAATTGTATTAATGGCGATTGTCTAGTAAGTGCTACAGGCGATCCTTTTTGTAATTGTGATCCTGGATTCAGTGGTCCAACTTGTGAAACTCCTGATTGCTCCATTGATTGTGGCGAGAATGGAAACTGTGTGACGGATGCTTCTGGAGTAGAATCTTGTGAGTGTATCAATGGGTATTCTGGTGTAGATTGTCTTACGCCTCCCGACCCTTGTTTTAATGTAGAATGCCCTACCAATGCTTCATGTGTAGTGGATGCTGGTGAAGCTTTCTGCGAGTGTAACTTTGGTTATGAAGGTGACAATTGTGACATCGAAGTTAGAAGCAAATTCTTGGGTACTTATACTGGACAAGTAGATTATACAGATGGTGATGTATTTACTGATTTTACAGAAAATGTGACAGTAACTGCTGATCCTAATGATGTAGAGCAATTCTTCATCAATAGTTTTGAAGATTTCTCTATTCCAGCTCCCGAACGTTTTACTTTCACTGCTAAGGCGGTTCCTATTGACCAAAAAGCGAATACATTTGAAATCGTAGGAAGTCATACAAGTAATTATGTTTTGGATGGCACTCAATACCAAGTAACTTATACTGGTGTAGGTTTGGGAACAAGAAGTGAGACTACTGGCAGAATTGTGGTAGAATATAAGGTGGAAGATTTCAATCCAAGTAGTGGAGAATCTTTAGGATTTCTCAACAATATTTTGACCTTGACTCCGCAATAGTCAATCAATATACAAAACAAAAAGACTTCAATTGAAGTGAATAGAAAGTGGATATGCTCTTTGCAGTGTATCCACTTTTTTGTTTTCTTATCTGCTTGATGTTGATTTTTTTAAACCTTTAACTCTCCGCCTTTTTCATATAAGCCAAATACTCCTTTACCGCCTTTTTAGCCTCTCCAAAAGTCATGTATTCTACTCCATTTCGGTGCTGGTAATAGCTGATTTCGTAAATGACTTTCCATTGTTGGAAAAGGTCTTTGTAGGCTTGTGAAACTGAATAGTTGGGGTCGTAAATGTGAGCTGGCTCGGCTGCAACGCCATTGATTTCAAGAATTTTGAAATTTTTACCTTGCTTCAAATCCTTCATACTTTCACACTTCAAATCGTAACGACAGAAATGTATGCCCTCCAATTGTAGGCTGATTTGGTCAAAAACCTGCCTCATGTCTTCATCAATCAAGGCATTTCCATTCAAGAATTTTGCGCCTTTGCAGTGATTCCCAATCGCACTCAATTCTATTTTTTCTCCTTTTGAAGGAATGGAATTCAACAATCCATTTGCGCTTAGAATAGGAGAGAGGCGTTCGATTTGAAAGCGAGCACGAGGTTTTTTCTCCATCAATTCCAATACCGTAGTTTGTCCATCTCCCTCAACGCTCAAAAATTCTTTGATACAAACAGAACTGATGGTTCCTTGTGACTGATGTGGATAACGATAATGCAAAATGGCAGCTTCAAGGGGGTAGCTTACAAATTCTTGAATCAAAAAATCCAAAGAATTTTGTTGGTGGTATTGCTGCAAATCCTTTATTGAAGTGAGTTTTTCGACCAAGAGACCCCGTTCTCCCACATTGGGTTTGGCAATCATCGGAAAATCCAATGCTGCATTTTTTACCCATTGAAGTACTTCTTCAAAAGAAGTGGATTGAGGCACAAAAATGGTGGTGGGTTTGTATGAAGTGGGGATTTGGTCAATAATTTTGATCTTAGATTCTCCCAAAACACCTCCCGTTTCGATGGCTGGATTGGCAGCACTGAAAAAAAATAGAGATCGAGCTTTCAGAGAGAAATACAGCCAAAATAAAACGACGGGAATATTGGCAATATAGGCGGGATAGTATTCCCAACTCGTCCAACGAATGTAAAATGTAGAGTTTTTGAAGCGTTGCCACATGATTTTTTCATTTAGAGGGCGAATATTGCGTTTTTTTTTGAACTTTCTTTACCCAAACATTGTAGTATTGCTCACAAGGATATATCTTTGTGGTCTATTATGATTTTTAGAGTTTTGATATTTTCAAATTCTAAAACACAAGGGCTTGTAGCTCAGTTGGTTAGTAGCACCTGACTCATAATCAGGGGGTCCTAGGTTCGAGCCC
>JBGCDY010000044.1:0-10922 GCA_045105835.1 Chitinophagales bacterium | reverse complement strand
GAGTTACTTGGTGAAATTATTGGACTTTTGCAGTCTCCTGCAAAAAATGTTATTGGAGTATTACAGTCTGGTGGTAAGAAACTTATGGGTATACTCGAAACGCTTTCAGAAAGAGAAGGATAAACGCTTCCAGTTATATATATATTGTATTGTTACATGCAGTATCTTAATTTTGAAATTTCATAAAAACATAATAAAAATGGCGGATTTAAAAGCATTTGCTGATCAGTTAGTAAATTTAACTGTGAAAGAAGTGAACGAATTGGCAGGTATTCTGAAAGATGAATACGGCATTGAGCCTGCAGCAGCAGCAGTAGCAGTAGCTGCTACTGGTGGTGGTGAGGCTGCTGAAGCTGAAGAACAAACTGAATTCGATGTTATTCTTAAAGCTGCTGGTGGTAAAAAGCTAGGTGTTGTAAAGTTAGTTAAAACTTTAACAGGATTAGGCTTGAAAGAGGCTAAAGCATTGGTAGATGGTGCACCTACACCATTAAAAGAAGGTATTTCTAAAGAGGAAGCAGAAGAATTAAAAACACAGTTGGAAACAGCTGGTGCTGAGGTAGAAATTAAGTAGTACTATTTGATTTTATCCAATTAGCACTTGCTATATTTTTGCACGATTTTTGTTACAACAGAAATCGTGCAAATCTATTATGATATCACACTTTTCTCACAAGGAAATTTTCAATTTATTGATAAGTGACATATACTTTTTCTCATTCTATTTATTCTATATAGGCATTGAGATTATTTTACATAATCCCTATGCCTTTTTTGTGTTCTATTAATACTAACACATAACATAAGTAAAGTTCCTTTTATATGACCTCAGCCATAACTGCCTATACAGAGCGCATTAATTTTGGTAGAATCAAGCAAACTCATGATAATCCAGATTTGCTTGAAATTCAGGTAAAGTCTTTCAAGGAGTTTTTTCAACTAGAAACTGCTCCAGGTGACCGTAATTCCGAAGGTCTGTATCGGGTATTTACGGACAACTTCCCCATCAGCGACGCTAGAAACATTTTTGACTTAAAATTTTTGGATTATCACGTAGATCCCCCTCGTTACAGTATTGAGGAGTGTATGCAACGTGGATTAACATATAGTGTACCTTTAAAAGCAAAGTTACGCTTGTCATGTAATGATGAAGAGCACGTAGATTTTGAGACTATTGAACAAGAAGTTTTTTTAGGAAACATACCTTATATGACTCCTAAGGGAACCTTTGTTGTAAATGGTGCAGAAAGAATAGTCGTCTCGCAATTGCATCGTTCTCCAGGGGTATTCTTTAGTCAAAGTATGCACCCAAATGGGACGCGATTGTATTCAGCTCGTGTGATTCCATTTAAAGGGGCTTGGATAGAATTTGCTACTGATATCAATAATGTAATGTATGCTTATATTGATAGGAAGAAAAAATTCCCAGTAACAACCCTGTTGAGGGCAATTGGCTATGATACAGATAAAGCTATCTTGGAACTATTCGATCTTGCAGATCAAGTAGTGGTAAGTAGGGACGCCCTTGAAAAAAATGTGGGGCGTAAATTAGCTGCTCGTGTATTGAAGAGTTGGATTGAGGATTTTGTGGATGAGGATACAGGAGAGGTTGTCTCTATTGAAAGAAATGAAGTTATTCTCGAAAGAGATACAATTCTAGATGAGTACAATATAGAAGATATTGTAGAGACAGATGTGAAGTCAATTGTATTGCAAAAAGAAGAAAAGTCAGCTGATTTCGCAATTATCTACAACACCTTACACAAGGATACTTCCAACTCTGAAATTGAAGCTGTTCAACATATTTACCGTCAATTAAGAGGGTCTGATCCTCCAGATGAAGAAACGGCTAGAGGTATTATTGACAAACTCTTTTTCTCTGATAAACGATATGATTTAGGAGAAGTAGGTCGATATAAAATCAATAGAAAGCTAAAAATAGATATGGCGAATAATGACCTCCGTGTATTAACGAAGGAGGACATTATTGAAATGGTAAAATATCTTATCCGTTTAACTAACCAAAAGGCGGACATTGATGATATTGATCATTTGAGTAATAGACGAGTTAGAACTGTTGGAGAACAGTTGTACAGTCAATTTAGTGTTGGTTTAGCACGTATGGCTCGAACAATTCGTGAAAGAATGAATGTTCGAGATAACGAGGTATTTACGCCTGTTGATTTGATCAACGCACGTACTTTATCCTCAGTTATTAACTCCTTTTTTGGAACGAGCCAATTGTCTCAGTTTTTAGATCAAACCAATCCTTTATCAGAAATCACGCACAAAAGACGTATTTCTGCATTGGGGCCTGGTGGTTTGTCGAGAGAAAGAGCAGGTTTTGAGGTGAGAGATGTTCACTATTCCCATTATGGACGATTGTGTACGATTGAAACTCCTGAGGGACCAAACATTGGATTGATTTCAACTCTATGTGTTCATGCAAAGGTGAATAAGATGGGTTTCTTGGAAACTCCATATAGAAGAGTAGATGATGGCAAGGTGAAAATGGGGCGAGGAGATGTAGATTATTTGTCTGCGGAAGAAGAGGATACTAAAATTATTGGTCAGGCAACTTCAAGCTTTGGAGATGCGGGTATCTTTACTGAAGATCGAATCAAATCACGTCATCAAGGTGAATTCCCTGTATTGCCACCAAAAGAATTGCAGTACATTGATGTGGCATCTAATCAAATTGTAGGAGTTTCGGCATCTATGATTCCATTTTTGGAGAATGATGATGCGAATCGTGCATTGATGGGGTCTAACATGCAGCGTCAAGCAGTTCCTTTATTAAGAACAGATGCCCCTATTGTGGGGACAGGTTTGGAAGCTAAAGTAGCACAAGATTCACGAATGTTAATCAATGCTGAAGGGCATGGAATCGTTGAATATGTAGATGCAAACAAAGTAACTATTCGATACGATAGAAATGATACGGATCGTTTGATTAGCTTCACTAATGATTCTAAAACTTACAAACTGACTAAGTTTAAGCGAACGAATCAAGGAACTTGTATCAACCTAAAACCAATTGTTAGAAAAGGAGATAAGGTTGTTCCAGGACAAATACTTTGTGAAGGTTATGCTACTCAACAAGGTGAGTTGGCATTAGGACGTAACTTATTAGTGGCATTTATGCCTTGGAAAGGATACAACTTTGAGGATGCAATTGTAATCTCTGAGAGAGTTGTTAGAGAGGATTTGTTTACTTCTATTCATATTGAAGAATACGATATGGATGTAAGGGATACAAAATTAGGTGAAGAGGAATTAACCAATGATATCCCTAACGTAAGTGAAGAAGCTACCAAAGATTTGGATGAAAATGGAATTATCCGAATTGGTGCAAATGTTAAGGAAGGAGATATTTTAATTGGTAAAATTACACCTAAAGGAGAATCCGATCCAACACCAGAAGAAAAATTATTAAGAGCGATATTTGGAGACAAAGCAGGTGATGTAAAAGATGCTTCTCTCAAACTACCTCCTTCAACAAAGGGAGTGGTAATCAATAAGCGTTTATTTGCAAGGGCTAAGAAGACGAAGGAAAGCAAACTAAGAGAGAAGGCGGCAATTGTAACATTAGACGGAGCGCATAAAGCACATCTTGGAAAGATAAAAGATTTGTTGCTTGAAAAAATCACTGTGCTTCTTAATAATTACAGATCAGCAGGTGTAAAAGATGTGTATAATGAAATCATCATCAAAGAAGGTGTAAAGTTTACTGCACTTATTTTGAGAGGATTGGATTATTCACAAGTGAAAGCGGAAGGGTGGACTGAAGATGAAGAATTGAACAATTACATCAAGGTGTTATTGAACAATTATAGCATCAAAATAAGCGAAGAAGTTGGTCGTTACCGTAGAGAAAAATTCAATATTAGTGTAGGTGATGAATTGCCAGCAGGTGTTTTGAAATTAGCAAAAGTTTATTTGGCTAAGAAACGAAAATTGAAGGTTGGTGATAAGTTGGCTGGCCGTCATGGTAACAAAGGAATTGTGGCGAAGATAGTTCGCCTTGAAGATATGCCATTCTTAAAAGATGGTACACCGATGGACATTGTTTTGAACCCATTGGGGGTTCCTTCAAGGATGAACATTGGTCAAATCTATGAAACTGTATTGGCTTGGGCAGGAAAGAAATTGGGCAAAAAATATGCTTGTCCAATTTTTGATGGACCAACGGTTGGTATGATCAGTGATGAAATTACAACCGCTGATTTACCGGAATTTGGCATGACACACCTTTACGATGGCGAAACAGGTGATCGTTTTCACCAGGAAGCTACCGTTGGAGTAATTTACATGTTGAAATTGGCCCACATGGTTGATGATAAAATGCACGCGCGTTCTATCGGACCTTATTCTCTTATTACACAGCAACCTTTGGGTGGTAAAGCACAGTTTGGTGGTCAGCGTTTTGGAGAGATGGAAGTATGGGCATTGGAAGCATTTGGTGCTGCACATATTCTTCAAGAATTACTTACAATTAAATCTGATGATATTGTAGGTAGAGCAAAAGCTTACGAAGCAATAGTGAAAGGAGATAACTTGCCAACACCAAGCATTCCTGAATCCTTCAATGTATTATTACATGAATTGAGAGGATTGGCACTTGACCTTATCTTTGAATAGAATTTTTTAGGAAACCAGTTTGATTTAACAATATAAAACGGAGGTTTGCAATATGCCTTTTAAAAAGGATCACAAAATTAAAAGTAATTTCTCGACGATTACTATCTGCTTATCCTCTCCTGACACGATACTTGAGCGCTCGTATGGTGAGGTATTGAAGCCAGAAACAATCAATTATCGGACTTACAAGCCAGAGAGAGATGGTCTTTTTTGCGAACGAATTTTCGGTCCCGTAAAAGATTATGAATGTTACTGTGGGAAATACAAACGAATTCGTTATAAGGGGATTGTATGTGATAGATGTGGAGTAGAGGTAACAGAGAAGAAGGTGAGAAGAGAACGAATGGGACATATCAAATTGGTCGTTCCTGTAGTTCATATATGGTACTTCAAGGCATTGCCTAACAAAATTGGTTATTTGTTGGGTTTGTCTTCCAAGAAATTGGAGAGTGTCGTATACTATGAAAGATATGTTGTTATCAATCCTGGTTCTTTGGACGGACAAGTCGCTAAGATGGATTTGATTACCGAAGAAGAATACTTGGATTATGTAGAAAGTCTTCCCAAAGAAAATCAACTTTTGGAGGATACTGATCCTGAAAAATTTGTAGCAAAAATGGGGGCGGCAGCAGTCAAAGACTTGTTGTCTAACCTTGATTTGGATAAAATGTCTTATGACCTTCGTCATCAAGCTGCAAACGAGACTTCACAACAGCGTAAAGCAGAAGCACTCAAGAGATTGAGTGTGGTAGAGTCGTTTAGAGATGCGAACAAACGTAGACAGAATTCTCCTGAATGGATGATCGTTCAGTATTTGCCAGTGATTCCACCAGAATTGCGTCCTTTGGTACCTTTGGATGGTGGTCGTTTTGCAAGTTCTGATTTGAACGATTTATACCGTCGGGTGATTATCAGAAACAACCGATTGAAACGTTTGATTGAAATCAAGGCACCAGAGGTGATTTTGAGGAATGAAAAACGAATGTTGCAAGAAGCAGTGGATTCATTGTTTGACAACTCTCGTAAATCAAATGCAGTCAAAGCAGAAGGTGGCCGTGCACTCAAATCATTGAGTGACGTATTGAAGGGAAAGCAAGGGCGATTCCGTCAAAACCTTTTGGGGAAAAGGGTTGATTACTCTGGACGTTCTGTAATTGTAGTAGGTCCAGAATTGAAGATGCATGAATGTGGTTTGCCAAAAGGTATGGCTGCAGAATTGTTCAAGCCTTTTGTAATCAGAAAATTGATTGAAAGAGGTATTGTAAAAACAGTAAAATCAGCTAAGAAGCTTGTAGATAAAAAAGACCCTGCTATTTGGGATATTTTGGAGAACACACTACGTGGTCATCCAGTTATGCTTAACTGTGCACCAACATTGCACAGATTGTCTATTCAAGCATTTCAACCGAAATTGGTAGAAGGGAAAGCAATTCGACTACATCCATTGGTATGTTCTGCCTTCAACGCCGATTTTGATGGTGACCAGATGGCGGTTCACGTACCTCTTAGTAATGCTGCCGTTTTGGAAGCACAGTTACTAATGTTGTCGTCTCACAACATCTTGAACCCACAAAGTGGTACTACGATTGCAGTGCCTTCTCAGGATATGGTCTTGGGATTGTACTATATCTCAAAAATTCGCAAGACAACACCAGAAAGGGTAGTGAGAGGCGAAGGAAAAGCTTTTTACTCTCCAGAGGAGGTAATTATTGCCTTCAATGAAGGTGTTGTTGACCTACATGCTTCGATTAAAGTAAAAGTACCTATTCGTCAGGGAGATGGTACGATGAAAGTACAATTGGTCGATACAAGTGTTGGTAGAGTTTTGTTCAATCAAGTAGTTCCAGAAGAAGTAGGATATGTTGATGAATTGCTCACGAAGAAGGCACTTAGAAAAATTATCAACCGTGTATTGAGTATTGTCGGAATTGCCCGAACTGCGGACTTCTTGGACAATATCAAGAAAATGGGATTCCAGTGGTCTTTCAAAGGAGGTCTATCTTTTGGTATCAAGGATTTGATTGATCCAACAGGTAAACCTAAAATGGTTGAGACTGCTCAGGCTGAGGTGGATGAAGTGGCGATGAACTACGAGATGGGTTTGATTACCAACAATGAACGATACAATCAGGTAATTGATATTTGGACACGATTGACAACTCAAATAAGTGGTCGTTTGATGCACGAGTTGGAGACCGATAACCAAGGATTCAATGCTGTATATATGATGATGCACTCAGGTGCAAGGGGATCTAAAGAACAGATTCGACAGTTGGCAGGATTGAGGGGATTGATGGCTAAGCCTCGTAAATCAGGTGCAGCAGGACCAGAGATTGTGGAGAATCCGATTTTGGCGAACTTCAAAGAAGGGTTGTCAGTACTTGAATACTTTATCTCTACTCACGGTGCGAGAAAAGGTTTGGCAGATACAGCCTTGAAAACGGCAGATGCTGGATACTTGACCCGTCGTTTGGTGGATGTAGCACAGGATGTAGTTATTAGAGAGGAAGATTGCAGTACACTGAGAGGTATTGATGTTTCAGCATTGAAAGACAACGAAGATATCGTAGAGCCTTTATATGACCGTATTTTGGGACGTGTTGCATTGAACGATGTGATTGACCCTGTTACAGGTGATTTGATTATAAAAGCTGGTATAGAAATCTCAGAAGATATAGCTCGATTCATCGAAGACGAAACAGGAATTGAATCAATTGAGATTCGTTCGGTTTTGACTTGCGAAACAACAAGAGGTGTATGTGTGAGGTGCTATGGTCGAAACTTGGCAAACAATAGAATAGCTCAAAGAGGAGATGCTGTAGGAATTATTGCGGCTCAATCAATTGGAGAACCAGGTACACAGCTGACACTTCGTACTTTCCACGTTGGGGGTATTGCGAAAGCAACTGCTACGGAATCTCGAATGGTTTCTAAGTTCGATGGTTTGGTACAGTTTGATGAAGTACGAACGGTAGAGTATGTGAGTGAAGATGGACAAATCAAAACAACCGTATTGGGTCGTACTGGTGAAATCCGAATTATTGACCCTGAAACGGGCAAACAACTCATCAACTACAACATACCTTATGGTGCTTTGCTCTTTGTAAAAGATGGAGACACAATATCCAAAGATGCTCCTGTTTGTGAGTGGGATCCTTACAATGCAGTAATTGTATCCGAATTTGAAGGTAAAGTTCTTTTTGAGAATATCATTGAAGGAGTTACCTTTAGAGAGGAAGCGGATGAACAAACTGGTCACAAAGAGAAGGTAATTATCGACTCTAAAGACAAGCGAAAAATTCCTTCCATTCAGGTAGAACATGCCAACGGTGATGAGGTCAAAACCTATAACTTGCCAGTAGGCTCGCACATTAGTGTAGATCAAAATGAGCCTGTTTACAAAGGTAAGGTATTGGTGAAAATTCCACGTACTTTGAGTAAAGTGAAGGATATCACGGGTGGTCTTCCAAGGGTAACAGAGTTGTTTGAAGCTCGTAACCCTTCTAATCCTGCGGTGGTTTCTGAGATTGATGGAGCTGTTACATTCGGTAAAATCAAGCGTGGTAACCGTGAGGTACTCATTACTTCAAGAGAAGGACAGAAACGTAAGTACATGGTTTCTTTATCAAAACACATTCTTGTTCAAGAGAATGACTTTGTGAGAGCAGGTACACCACTTTCTGATGGAGCGATTACTCCTGCCGATATTTTGAATATCAAAGGCCCTTTTGCAGTACAAGAATACATTGTAAACGAGGTACAGGAAGTTTACCGACTACAGGGTGTGGGTATCAACGATAAACACATTGAGGTAATCGTGCGCCAAATGATGCGTAAGGTAAACATCATGGATCCAGGTGATACAAAATTCTTGGAGAACACAGCAGTAGATAAGTTTGATTTCATTGCAGAGAATGACCGAATTTTTGACAAAAAATTCGTGACGGATGCAGGAGATTCCAACCGTTTGAAGCCTGGTCAAATTGTGACTTTGCGTCAATGGAGAGAAGAAAATTCTTACCTACGAAGAAATGACCTCAAATTGGTCAAATACAGAGATGCCATTGCAGCGACTGCCAAGCCAGTATTGCAAGGGATTACAAAAGCTTCTTTGGGTACGAAGAGTTGGATTTCGGCAGCTTCCTTCCAGGAAACAACGAAGGTCTTGAGTGCGGCTTCTATTGCTGCAAGAGTAGATACTTTGGAAGGATTGAAGGAGAACGTAATTGTTGGGCATTTGATTCCAGCAGGTACAGGTAGCCATGAATTCCAAGACAACATTGTGGGTTCTAAAGAGGAGTATGAAAAGATGAAATCTGCTTATACCCGAAGAGAAACTGCAAAAGCATAGTTCGCTTGAAGCATGACTTTATAAAAGACGGAAGCCCAAGGTGCAAATTGCATCTTGGGCTTTTTTGATTTAGAACCATTTTTTATTCTCCTTTATTCCGCCACCAATTTCCCACTCGCCAATCTCTTTCCTTCAATCTCCACACTGTACAAATAAATTCCACTCGCCCATTCTCCAACCTCCAATGTCAAACTTGAATTATTCATTCTCAATTCCCAATTATCCATCAACCTCCCTTGATAATCATACACCCTCAACACTCCCTCTTTCGGAATCTGATAATGAATGGTAGCTTGTCCTCTCACAGGATTTGGACTAATCTGCACAAAAACCTCCTGTCCTCCAACTACTACCTCCTCAATATCCACCACCATCTCTACACATCCCAATTCCTCACAAAAATTGCCTTCTTCGTCAATCGTCACCATCCAGCCGTATTGTGGAGTAGGATAATGCCTCCAACCCGTCAAAACATAACCACCGTCAATTTTATCTATGTCTCTAATATAGACGTGGGATTCAGGGTCAGGAGTAATGGATTTTGTCCAAAGTCTATTACCGTTTTTATCAAAATTCCAAATTACAGGGGTAGGAATAAAATCACTCAAATCAATGGCAACTCCAATAAAACCACTGTCCTCTCTAAAAACTAAAGGAGTTTGTATTGTACCATCATTTGTGCCTATATTGTATTTCTTTTCCCATAGAATATTTCCTTGTGTATCTAACTTAGCATGATAGCTCTTTTTAATTCCATTTTCCCTAATTCCACCATCCAATAAAAAATTACCATCTGCTAAAACATAAATATTACAAGCGGGCTCATTTCTGCTATCACCAATGCTTTTTTCCCAAATTTGATTGCCTAAACTATCTATTTTGACAATATACATATCCACATCGTTATTGTCATTATAGGTGACACCTCCCAGTATATAGCCTCTATCTAATGTCTCCACTATGGAAAAACCAATACAAGAACGCTTCAAACAATAGTGATTTTCCCATTCTTGTTCTCCATTTGCATCTGTCTTAATAGCATACATCTCTAATCCATCTTCAATTTCAACGGATCCAGTAATGGCAAAACCTCCATCTTTGGTATGGATTACCCCCCTACCAATATCTACCCCTTGCCTTCCATAGTTTTTTATCCATAATACGTTCCCGTTTATTGAGAACTTCATTAGAGTAATTTCTGAATCTGTCTCTGAAAAAAACTTACTATGAATCATTGCCAAATGACCATCTGAAGTTTCGATAAAATCATTCCCACCACTAAATCCCAAAGTATTATCCAGTATGTTATAATCCAAAACTGTACCTTCTTCATCCAATTTAGCAAAATGAATATATAGTTCTTCTACACCTGATAGTCCAACAGTATAATACCCCCCAGTAAAAGGTATATTGGCTCGAATAAATTGGTTAGAGTTATCAATTACAACTTTTTTATTAAAAAAAGTAAAGGATTGAGAATAAGCATCTAATGTAGAAAATAATACTAAGAATAATGTAACTATGATTTTCATGAAAATTATCATTTATAATAAAAAATAGGAGTTTACAGTACAAACCATAAACTCCTGTTTTCTAAAAAACTATTTGGTAATCACTAATTTTTTCACCAAATTAATATGGTCATTTTCTTCCAATTTGCAGTAGTAAACACCAACAGGCAAATGACTAACATCTATGGATTGTTGTTGATTGGGGGCATTGAGTGGAATAACCACCTTTTGTTGCCCCTGTAAGTCATAGATATACAATTGAGTGATTGCTTCTGCTGCGGTTGTTTTCCAATGAAGGTTAAACAATCCATTGGAGGGATTGGGCTGAATTTGGAAATCATAGATGGTATTAGCAGCATTTTGTTGATGTCTCTTAGAAGAATTTTGCGGAATAGCAGCGGCATTGCGCTCATAATCTT
>JBGCDY010000043.1:0-2497 GCA_045105835.1 Chitinophagales bacterium | reverse complement strand
TATTGAGTGTCTCGAAGCACTACCAGCCTGATTTTGTTTACACGATTCTTACTTCTTCCCCTGCTACAAGTGAATTGGAAAAATACATTACCACTCTTTCTACAGAAATTTCTCCAATGACTTTATTGGTCTCAGGGCAGAAAGTCAAAAATGTTCAGTTTGAATTACCTGAAAATGTTCGAATTTTTGGTAAAATGGAAGAGATCATTGCCTTCATTGAAGGGGTATAGGAATGAAAATAGGAACGAGGTAATTTATTAAGAAATCGCTGAGAAAATCACCTAAAAACCCCATTCTTTCTTTTATTAGGTCGTTTACCCCAAAAATATTGTCATTTACACTAGCTGTTTGTCTATTTGTCGTTGAGTCCGTAAATTGTAGAATTAATTTTTACAATTTAAATCTACCGTATGTACCTCAACAACATTTTAGAGACCATTGGTAAAACTCCTCTTATCAAACTCAACCGAGTACCTCAACTTCATGGAATCAAAGCAACTGTACTGGCAAAAGTTGAATACTTCAACCCTGGCAATTCGGTGAAAGATCGCATCGCTCTTCGAGTGATTGACAATGCAGAAGAAAAAGGATGGTTGAAACCTGGTGGAGTTATCATTGAAGGTACTTCTGGAAATACGGGAACAGGTTTGGCATTGGTAGCGGCTGTAAGGGGTTACCGTTGTATTTTTACGACAAGTAAGCCTGCTTCAAATATCAAAATCAAACTTCTAAAAGCTTTGGGTGCACAAGTAGTTCACTGTCCCAAAGTACCTGCGGAAGACCCGCGTTCTTACTACTCCATTGCGGCTTCTCTAAACGAAACCATCCCCAACTCTTACCACGTCAATCAGTACGAAAACCCCATGAACCCACAGGTGCATTACGAAACTACGGGACCTGAAATTTGGGAACAGACAGGAGGCACTGTTACCCATTTGATTACAGGTACAGGCACAGGTGGCACACTTTCGGGTAACGCAAGGTTTTTGAAGGAAAAAAATCCTGATTTGAAGGTCATTGGAGTAGATGCCTATGGTTCTACCTTGAAAAAATTCCATGAAACAAAGGTCGTACCTAAGAGCGAAGATTTGTATGGGACAAAGATTGAAGGAGTTGGAAAAGACATGATTCCTTCAACAATTGCTTTTGACCTGATTGATAAGTTCGTGTATGTCAATGAACGAGATAGTGCTTTGAGAACAAGAGAATTGGCAAGCTTGGAGGGAATGATTTTGGGTTATTCTTGTGGAGCTGCTTTTCAAGGGATTGTTGAATTGAAGGACGAATTGACCGAAGAAGATGTGGTGGTGGTGATTTTTCACGATCATGGTAGTCGTTATGTCAACAAGATGTATAGTGACGAATGGATGGAGGAAGAAGGTTTTAGCGACAATTATGAAGATGAGGCTACTCGACAATTGAAAGAATATATTGGAGAAGTTTGCTCTACTGCGGATGCTATTGCAGAGGTGATACAGCCTGTATGATTTAAACAGATGATTGGTTTATAGTGATATAGTCATCATTATCTTCTCTAATTATTTAGAGAACAGCCTTTCATTGGAATATCCTATTTTATCTTAGCACTGTAATATTAAAAATTTGTAGGACATTTTTCATATCCACAAATTTGCTTTTCGTAATTTTGCTGCATGTATTACAATAATATCTTAGAAACAATTGGCAATACCCCATTGGTGCGCTTAAACAAAGTTCCTCAAAAGTATGGGGTGAAAGCGACTGTATTGGGAAAAGTGGAATTTTTCAATCCTGGGAATTCCATCAAAGACCGTATGGCACTCAAGATGTTGGAGGATGCCGAAGCTTCTGGCGCACTGCAACCTGGCGGTACGATTATCGAAGGCACGTCTGGAAATACAGGTATGGGTTTGGCGATTGCGGCTGCGGTAAAAGGGTACAAATGTATCTTTGCGACTACAGATAAGCAGTCCAAAGAAAAAGCCGACATTCTTCGGGCAATGGGCGCAGAGGTCATCATTTGCCCTACGGATGTAGCTCCCGAAGATCCTCGTTCTTACTATTCGACTGCAAAAAGATTGCAGGAAGAAACGCCCAATTCTTTCTATGCCAATCAGTACGACAACTTATCCAACCGACAGGCTCACTACGAAACGACTGGCCCTGAAATTTGGGAACAAACCGAGGGTAAAATCACCCACTTAGTCGTTGGAGTAGGCACTGGAGGAACCATCTCTGGAACGGGCAAATACCTAAAGGAACAAAATCCAGACATCAAAATAATTGGCATTGATACCTATGGTTCGACCTTGAAGGAATACCACGAAACGGGAAAAATTGATGAATCTGCCATATACTCCTACATCACCGAGGGCATTGGCGAGGACATCATTCCCGAAAATATTGACTTCAAGATTATTGACGAGTTTGTGAAAGTAACCGACAAGGATGGGGCTGTTTTGGCAAGAGAACTGGCGACAAGCGAAGGTCTATTCTTGGGTTATTCTTGCGGTTCTGC
>JBGCDY010000042.1:0-2590 GCA_045105835.1 Chitinophagales bacterium | reverse complement strand
CCATCACGGATGATTTGATTTTATGGGCTTCAAAATGGACCTTGTCGCAATCTGCGGATTGAATCCCCACTTCCATACCTTTCAGGGTCTTCGGTACTTGTTTTAAAAATATGTTGATCATTTCCACCATATTTTTGTTGTTGTTGTTCATTAATTTTCTTAGGTGCGCCAAGTATTCCTCTTCCTTTTCTGGGGGCTTGATGGTGACGATGTTTGCTTGTTGGGTACTGAGGTTGGCACGCGAGATATTGGTGGCAAATACTAAGTTGAGGCTCTTGATGATGGTAGCAGGCGGAAAGGGTTTGCCAATATAGCTGATGATGTTGAGTTGTTTGGATATGGACTCATCTTTGTCGTTTGCGCCAGCAGTTAGTACAATGACAGGTGTGTTTTGATTGAACGAATTTAAGTCTTTTCTAAGAGCTTTGATAAAGTCCAGACCATTGCCGTCAGGTAGTTTGACATCCGACAAAATACAATCATATTTGGTCAGAGCCAATTTTTCTCCTCCTTCTTTTAGGTCTTCTGCTGTATCAATTTGGATGTTCCAATTGGCAAACATGTTTCTGGCATATAGTAAGTTGGCCTTGTTGTCTTCGATATAGATGATTTTTTTGCTCAACCAGCTTCGGGGAATCGAAAGACGGGTTTGTTGTTCGTGGTATTGTTGAATCAGTGAGTCACTTGGAATTTGGAAGGGGATTTCTATGGTGAAGGTAGTGCCGATATTGAGTTCACTCTGTACTTCAATTTTGCCATGCATCAAACTTAGGAGTTGTTTGACGATGTTCAATCCCAAACCTGTACCTTCATACATAAAGTCATGGCTGTTGTGTACTTGCGTAAAGCTTTCAAAAATGCTGTCTACTTTTTCTTCAGGAATTCCTATACCTGTATCTATCACTTCAAATTTGAGATGGACTGAATCAACGGCAAAGGAGTCTATGCTTGTAGATAAGGTTATACTTCCATAGTGGGTAAACTTGATGGCATTGTTGAGCAAATTCAACAATACTTGATACAATCGGGTACGGTCACCCAACAAAAATTGAGGAATATTGGGAGATACATAAAAATTCAAGTCCAAGTTTTTTTCTTTCGCCTTGATATTGAGCAAACCATGTAAATCACTGTAAAATTTCTTGGTGCTAAACGGCTCAGAATTGATTTGGATTTGCCCTGCATTGATTTTGGAGAGGTTCAAGAGGTCGTTGATAATTACCAAAAGATTATCTGCCGAACTTTTGATGACATCTACATAGTTTTTTTGAGTAGACTCTAAGGTCGTTTCTTCGAGTAGGTAACTCATTCCCAAAATGCCATTCAGAGGAGTGCGAAGTTCATGACTGACATTGGCAAATAGTTGTTCCTTAAATTTTGATTCTTCTTCTAATAGTTGTTTTTGGCGTTCGAGGGCAAGACTTTTATCTTCTAAATCTTGAATGGTTTTGTTGAGAACATTGGTAATGATTTTTTTATCGTTTAGCGTTCGGTTTACTTTGAAGTCTGAAAAGGAAATTTCACGTTGTATTTTTTTTAAGGCTTTGGCAATCACTTTTTCCTCCCGTTCTTCAAAAGTGTGTGATTGAAGCAGTTCTTCGAGTTCCTTAATGTATTTATTCTTAGATTCTGGCATACAACAATAAATGGGAGACTTACTACAAAACTAAGGTAACTTATTAGAAATTTTAGGGCAAATAGGGTTTTTCATTGAGGATTGCCCCTAAAATAAAATTTTATGTTGAAGTATAAACTTCCAAAACTCATTCTTTGATAAAAAAGTATAATAGAAATAATGGGTAATGTTCGGAATACAAATTTTGGAAGTTTATATTAAGAAAATATATTTTGGTGTATTTAAATTTCCTTCAAGGTCACCAACGAACAGGTTTCATTGTAGTAATAAGATGCTCCATTGATATTAGAACCAATTTCACCATAGGTGAAAAAGCCTGCCAAAGGTGCCTCCCACAAGTCATTGATACCTTCAATTTCTTGTTCGACCAATGGACCCAATGACAAATGTCTTGCCATACAAGAAAACAATATCAAGGCATCGACTTCTCCATTTGCTTCTTTAAATGTTTTGAAGCCATCAATTGTTTCTTCGATGATTTCAAATCCAGGAGCAATCGAAAATCGAAATTCTTCTCCTTCTTTGATTGGACCTGCCATAATGAGGGAACCATCTTCTTCATTTGCATTCAAAGGAGCACGTAATACATAGCCATTCTCTCTCTGTATTTGAATTGGGTATTGAGCTGTTGCAATCGCAACCGTTCCGTCACCTTCGTTCACACTGTGGTATTCTCCAAAGAAAGCTTTGAAGGTATCCAATGCAGGTTTGTCATTGATCGTATAAATCACATTTCCTTCCGCTTTGGTAATCAGGTTAGTGCCACCTAAAGGCTCCCAACCACAGATTGCCAATCCTTTCACCGCTACCTTGTCGGCATCTATGATGACGGTTACTAAGCCATTGCTGGCTGATTTGTCGTTTGTGAAAGCGTAGGTAGCAACCATTGTCGCATCATCACCTGACATGCCTCCAAATATACTAAAATCCTCTTGTAAAACCTCATGAATCCCA
>JBGCDY010000041.1:0-9043 GCA_045105835.1 Chitinophagales bacterium | reverse complement strand
AACCAAGAATCCAAAGAAATGCAAGCAACAATAATTACGATAGGCGACGAAATACTGATAGGACAAACCATAGATACAAACTCCGCATGGATGGGCGAAAAACTCAACGACATCGGGGTGAAGGTCTATGAAATTCTATCCATTTCCGACAGCAAAGAACACATCCTTCAAGCCGTTGACAAAGCCCTCAATGATTCCGAAATTGTATTGGTGACAGGCGGATTGGGACCTACCAAAGACGACATCACCAAAAAAACGTTGGCGGAGTACTTCAACACAGAATTGGTGATAGACGAACAAATCATGGCGGATTTGGTGGCTTTTTATGAGATGCGCCAACGTCCACTTTTGGAGAGCGTGAAAGGCATGGCATATCTACCCAAAGACTGCGAAGTCATCCGTAATTTGAAAGGAACAGCTGCTGCGATGTGGTTTCAGCGAGGCGAAAAAGTGGTAGTGTCTATGCCTGGTGTACCTTACGAAATGAAAGATTTCATGCGCCGAGTGGTCATTCCTCGTGTCCAAAAACAATTCAATACGCCGATTATTATTCACCAAACCACTCTTTGTGCTGGTTTGGGAGAATCTATTGTGGCAGAGATGATTAAAGAGGTGGAGGACAGTCTTCCGTCTCACATCAAATTGGCTTATCTACCCAATCTCGGAATCCTTCGACTTCGATTGAGTGCAAGTGGTCAGGATGCAAAGGCATTGGAGGAAGAGGTCAGTCATTATACCAACCAAATCAAATCCATCATGTATCCCAAATACGCTTTTGGTTCAGGAACGGATAGTTTGGAAGGAGTGATTGGTGAATTGTTGAAAGAAAAAAATGCCACTTTGAGTACTGCCGAAAGTTGTACGGGCGGTTTGATTGCCCACAAAATCACTTCCATTCCAGGTAGTTCAGCCTATTACATGGGCGGCGGAGTAACCTACTCCAATGGGCTGAAAGTGAAAGTTTTGGGCGTGAAACAAAGCACTATTGAAGCGCATGGCGCAGTGAGTGAGGAGACCGTCAAAGAAATGGCGCAAGGTGCGATTCTTCAATTCGATACAGATTATTCCATTGCGGTATCTGGTATTGCAGGGCCTGGAGGTGGCACTACCGAAAAACCTGTTGGAACGGTTTGGTTGGCAGTGGCGAGCCGTGAAAAGGTGGTCACAAGAAACTATAGTTTTCCCGCTTCAAGGTCTATCAATGTGGGGATTTCTGCTACAATGGGATTGGCTTTGGTGAGAAGGTTGATTTTGGGGCTTTTGTAGAGAATTATTTGAAACGCATGAGGGGAATTAGCTCCCAAAAGAGGTAAGCCTGAAAACTAAAAATGGGTGAAAAAATATCTAAACTTAAAAAATGCTGACAAAAAGTAAATTAATGCTGGTTGCAGATTCCCTTCCTTCAGAATTTTCTATAGATGATTTATTGGAGAAACTCATTGTCATTCAGAAAATTGAAGAGGGCATGGAGCAATCTGCTAATAAGGAGATTTTGAGTACAAAAGAAGCGAAAAAAAGGATGGGTAAATGGTTAAAGTAAATTGGACTTTACAAAGCCTTAGAAGATATTGATGAAATAGCAGAAAATATATCTCATTATTCTTCAAAATACGCTTCCCAGATTGTTGAAGAATTCTTTAGTAAAGAACCCTTACTCGCTAATTTTCCGAGAATGGGTAGAGTCGTACCTGAAATGAAAAATAGGGATATTCGAGAATTGATTCACAAAAACTATCGAATTATTTATTACATCATAGATGCCACCCACATTGACATTCTTACTATTCATCATAGTTCAAGACCTTTGGATGTGGATGGCAGCTAATATTAGAAGATAATAAGGTTGGAATTTTATTTCTTCACCAACAAAACCACATTCTCAATATGATACGTATGTGGAAACATATCGACAGGCTGTACTTTTTCGATAGAATACGCCTCTGACAGCCACTGCAAATCACGAGCTTGCGTGACAGGATTGCAGCTCACATAGACGATTTTGGCTGGAGCCATTTCCAAGATACGCTCAATCACATCTCGATGCATTCCTGCCCTTGGAGGATCGGTCACCAAGACATCAGGCGTACCATTTTCTTCTACAAACTCACCACCCAACATTGCCTTCACATCGCCTGCATAAAAAGCCGTATTGTCCATTCCGTTCAATTCTGCATTGAATTTGGCATCCACGATTGCAGCTTCTACCTCTTCAATACCCACTACTTTTTTGCATTGACGAGCCAAAAATAGCGCAATACTTCCTGTACCTGTATAAAGGTCATAGACCAATTCTTCGCCCTTCAAATCTGCAAAATCACTTACGATTTGATACAACCGAACACCTTGATAAGGATTCGTTTGGAAAAAAGATTTGGGGCTAACTTTGTACTTCAAATCATCAAAGACTTCAAAAATATGACCTCGACCATGATAGGTGATAATGTCTTGGTCATAGAGTGTGTCGTTCTTTTTTTGATTGACCACATAATGCAAAGAGGTGATTTGTGGAAATTGGCACAAAAGATGGTCTAAGAGAGCTTCAATGACGGATTGTTGAGGTTCTGCAACACTTAGAATGACCATCAATTCGTCTAAGGTGGAAGTACGCACAATCAGGTTGCGGAGTAAACCCTTGTGTTCTCGTAAATCGTAATAGGTCAATTCATGGGTTTTGGCATAATCCCGTACTCCATTGCGAATTTCGTTGGAAGGACTGCCTTGAAGGAAACAATGGTTGATGTCAACTACTTTGTCATAAAGCCCAGGAACGTGCATCCCTACAGCATAGCGGTGCTCTAATTTTGCATCACTGTTTACCTCTTCAAAACTGAGCCAGCGTTTATTGGAAAACGTGAATTCCATTTTGTTGCGGTAGTACTGTGTTTTTTCCGCTTTCAGGATGGGAAGAAGATCAGGAAAGTCTAATTTGCCGATTCTTCTCAATGATTCCTCTACGATTTCTTGTTTGTAAATGGTCTGCTGGTCGTAGGATAAATGTTGCCATTTGCAGCCTCCACAAATACCAAAATGTTCACAAAAAGGTTCGATTCGATCTGTTGATGGTGTCTTGAGTTCAAAGATCTTTGCAATGGCGAAGTCCTTACGGTTTTTGATGACCCTAACGTCCGCAATGTCGCCAGGAACAGCGTTCTCAACAAAAATAACCTTGCCGTCACGTCTGCCCATGCCCTTTCCTTCTGCGGCAATCTTGGTTATTTCGAGTTCTTTAACTATCTTTCGTTTTCTACCCATGAGTCAAAATTACAAAATGATAGGGAGACGCTATAAAATCTATTTATTTATTAGCATTCTATGCTTCGTGCTGACCATTGCAGGTCTAATGGCGAAGGACTATCTACCCTTTATTAATCATTTGACATTGAGTGCTTTATTTGGCTTATCTATCGTTACCCATTTCTTTTCGATGAATGAATATTATCGTTACACAACGATATTTAATGTTGAAAAACTTTTTACTCGAATCATCATGGTGGGCATTGTCGCTTTGGGCGGAATCGTCGCAGAGCCTTTGTTTCCTTATATAGGGATAGGTGCTTTAACAAGCGTCGAAAGTCAAGCAATGGATTTGACGGTAGTTTACATCATATTTGTGTATTTTTTGTTCAGTATCATGCTGTATCGAAAGCTGATTTTTCACCGACGAGACAATATGGTGATTCGTCAGTGGAGCTTATTTATGCTGATTTTGATGTTTGCTGTGATTGCAATGATAGAATATTTGAGCCTACCCGATATTGTTTGGAAAGTGATATTTGTAGCGGGTGCTTTGGTGTTTTTTCCTTTGGTTTTTCGCCTCAAATGGATTACCGAATTGAAGATGCGGGTAAAATGGTTGTCGGTTTTTTTCTTGCTGACCATCAATCTTATTTCCATTGCAGCGATTCAAAAAATGATGGGGATGGGCAATATTGCAGATGGCTTGATTAGCCCTTTTGCCTGCAATGCGTTCCTCTTATTGTTGAGTGGAAGTGCGACTTCTTATGGAATATTGTCCATGTTGGCATTGTTGTTCAACCTACCTATTTCATCGGTGATTGAAGAGCAAAATACGGAGATTCGTAGCTATCAAGAAATGAGTCAAGCATTGCAGAATAGAGAGAGCGAGGATAAAATATTTGAGCGATTGTTCAATATTTGCTACCAAAATACGCAAAGCAATGCTGGATGGTTGATGCTTCAAAACGAGTCTATTCCACAAACAGTACACACCTCCAATATTTACCAAGAACAAATCGAACTCATCAATGCCAAGATTGGATTCCATGACTTATTGCAGGGAAAAAACGATGAGAATCCTTATTACTATTTCCCTGATTTGATCAAGGCAAAGGTGTTTACGGATAGTCAATCTTTGTTTCAGTCCTTGATTATTGTTCCTATTTTCGACAAAAACGAGCAGTTGTTGGCGACGATTTCTTTGGTGAAGCCTTTTCCTGATGGTTTTGATGAATACATGATCAACATGATTCGGGGCTATACCGATCAGTCAAAACTGGCATTTGAGAATACCCAACTATTGAAGGAAACGATTGAGTCGGCTCGATACAAAGAGGAATTGCAGATTGCTCAAAAAGTACAGGCAGATTTGATGCCTCAAACTTTTCCTGAAAGTAAGTATTTTGAAATTGCAGCTTTTCACGAATCTGCAAAGGAGGTAGGAGGGGACTATTACGACTACAATCAACGCAAAGAAGATCAATTGGCGATTGTGATTGGAGATGTGTCGGGCAAGGGAACTTCGGCGGCTTTTCACATGGCGCAAATGAAGGGCATCTTTCAGTCCTTGATACAAGTTTCGATTACGCCCAATCATTTTCTGACAATGGCAAATCGGGCGATTTCAAACTGCTTAGAAAAGAAGCGTTTTATTACTTTGTTCTATATTATGCTTAACTTTGCGGAGCGAAAGCTTGAATACAGTCGAGCAGGACACTGCCCGATGTTGTACTTTGACAAAGACAGAGAAACAGTTGAATACCTTGCAGGTGAAGGTATGGGCTTAGGAATTATCCGAAGCGATAGTTACCGAAATTTTATTGATGTAAAACAGCGAAACCTGAATGAAGGAGATGTGATTGTGTTGTACACAGATGGCTTGGTCGAAGGACGTAGCTCGAACGAAAATGAACAATACGGTTATAAACGACTAAAGCAGTGTTTGGAGAAACATCATGACAAAAGTGCTGATGCAATTAAGAACGCTATCTTGACAGATTTCAAAGGTTTTACGGATAGTGAACTACACAAAGACGATACTGCACTTCTTGTCTTGAAGATTAAACGTTTAGATTGATTTGAAGGATAAAATCAATCAATTTAACAAAAATTAATACTATTTTTTTACCGAAAAGTTAGGGGGAAACGAAAATTTTTTTAAGAAACTTTCGTTTTTTTGGAACTTTTTACCTATATTTCACATATACCCTTGGGAGGATAAGTTTATGGAGATAAATGAACATTATCAAGAGGAGGTTCTAAGACTGGCTATTGCGGGTGATTTAGATGCAAGTTCGGCAATTGATATGGATGAGGCAATTAAAAAAGCCTTTGACAAGGAACGATACAGAATCGTTGTGGATTGCAAGAAATTGGATTACATTTCATCAGCAGGTTTGGGAGTCTTCATCTCTTATATTGACGATTTCAAAAAAAATCAAGGAGCCTTTGTCTTTTGCAATATGAAAGAAGAGGTTTATTCTATTTTTGAACTACTGGGTCTCCATAACATATTCAGTATTGTAAACAGTGAAAACGATGCAAATCAAGAATTTATATGAGAATAAACTATTCGACACCATGCTGTACAGGTAACCTCTGTCACATTCGATCATTTCTATCAAAACAATTGGACAACACCAACTTATCAGCTACCGACCAAAACAAGGTCGTTTTGGCAGTGGATGAGGCATGCGCCAATGCCATTATTCATGGAAATGAGTGCGATCAAGGACGGCGATTGAAAGTAGAATTGGAGATTGGAGACAACAATATACAAGTCGAAATCTACGATGTAGGAAATTATCATCCCAATCAAATCGATTTTTCGGGGCGAGATATTCAAGAAAACATCCGTACCCGCAACAAAGGCGGACTTGGATTGGTCATTATGCACAGCATCATGGACAAAGTCCAATACTACAACAAAGGCGCTGTAACCGTTTGTTCACTTACCAAAAAACTCGAAAGAAGCCCTTCTTCCTAAATACTTCCATTTCCTAAAGCCCAAAGTCTCTTTTGTTTCTAATTGCTCAAAACAATCCACAAACTCAATCTTCCTTTTCTAGTATATGAGCAATGCTTTTCCAAATCAAATCCGATTCATAGCCCTTCTGCATTAAAAAACGTGCTATTTTTTGCTTCAATTCCAATTGATGGGTAACCTGCTTCAATGTCGCCCTCTTTTTTTCGGCTAAATACAAAAGCGTAGTCCAGTAATCTTCTTCCAAAATCTCATCTTTCAGAGCTTTTTCAATAAAATTTGTTGGAACCCGTTTTCGCTTCAATTCTTGTCGTATTTTGATTCTGCCCCATCGCTTCAATCGGAACTTATCCGAAGCAAAAACAGAGGCAAATCGAAATTCATCCCAAAACCGCTCATCCTCCAATTTATTCATTACCTGGTCGGCAGTCTCCCCCCAACACCCCAAATCACTCAGTTTTTGGCGAATCTCGTGACGACAACGTTCTCTATAGGCGCAATAACGCTGTAATTTGGACAAGGCTTGTTCTGGAGAAATGTATTTTTTAATGATAAGTGTATGTATTTTGTGAGGAATAAAATCAAGCTATTTTTTCTGCATTGGTAATTTCAGTCACTGCAAATTAAAGTGTTGAATTTGAGTTTGTTTTTTGAATTTGAACTTTACTTACTTCCCATCAGGAACAAAATAAGTTGCTCTCAAGTTCCTGTATTCCATTGCATTTTGAGGGAAATTTCGAACATAAGGTTGGAGCAATCGGCGATCCTTGTCATAATAAATCGGCAACAAAGGCGCATCATTAATTGCAGCTTGATTGGCTTTGTGGTAAAGCTCCATGCGTTTTTCATCATCTACTGTACGAAGAGCCTCTTCAAAATATTTGTCAAACGTCTCGCTGCGATAGCGGAAAGTATTGAGGTATTCGGTGCCTTCACCTGGATCATCAGGAAGATGTGCACCCCAAAGTAAGTTCAAGAAATTCTCAGGATCTGGATAATCCGCAATCCAGCCTGCTCTCCAAAGATTAAATTTACCCGCTTCGGTATTTTCCAAATGCTGTGCAAAAGGCATTTTTACAATGTCAATATCCACATTCAAGGTTTCCGACATCATTTTTTGAATCGCTTCTGCCACCTGTTCGTTTCGAGTACCGCCACTGTTGATTTGAAGCGTTACTTTCGGAAAGCCTTCCCCGTTCGGATAACCTGCCTCGCCCAACAAACGACGTGCCTTGTCAGGGTTGAAGTCATAACCTTTCACTCTTGAGGCATCGTAATTGGAAAAAGAAGGAGGCACAATCCCGTAATTACCAGGTACACCTGCACCCTTCAAGGTGAAGTCCACAATTTTTTGGCGGTCAATGGCATAGCAAAAAGCCTGACGCACCAATTTGTTTTTGAACATCTCACCCGTATTCAAAAAGCCATAGTATTGCAGACTCATACCAGATTTTTCTTGCATCTGAAATTTGGCATATTCTCCCTGCAATTTTCCCTCTCGGTTCACAATCTCATCCGTTAGCTGCAATGGCAAACGGTACATCATGTCCATATTTCCCTGTTTGAACTCCAACAAACCCGACATTTGGTCTTTGATAAACGAAAAACGAACACCATCGAGGTAAGGTAGTTGATTGCCATTTTTATCTTTGCCCCAATAGTTGGGATTCCTCAACAAAATCACCGCTTCATCTTCTGCAATGCGTTTGAGGTAAAAAGGTCCTGTACCAACCGTCTTGCTTCGCATATCCAAACCATATTTTTCGACTGCTTCTTGTGGGAAAATAAAGCCAAAAGGCATTGCCAAAATATGTAAGAAACTACTAAACGGTTTTTGCAGATTGATTTGTATGGTGTAATCGTCAAGTATTTTCACCCCTTCAACACCACCTTCGGGATTCTGACCATCTTTCGTAGCTGCATGGTGTGCTTCTGCACCCACAATGCGCTCTTTTACAAAGTCATAACCCTTATTGTCCGTGCCATAACTGCACAAACGGTCCAAGCAATACTTCACATCCTTTGCAGTAACAGTCCGCCCTTTTCCGCCTTCAAAACATTCATCATCGTGAAAAACAACTCCTTGGCGAATCTTGAAAGTATATTGAGTCGCATCCTCATTGGCTTCCCAACTTTCTGCTACACCAGCTTGAATCGTCAAAGTTTCTTGGTCGAGTATCACCAAACCCTCATAGACTTGATTGGTGATTCGATGTCCTACAACCTCGCCAATATTTAAAGGATACAAGCTTCTCAGGTATTCGTCCTCGTTCATCCGAAAAATACCGCCATAATAGGCACCTCCTGTGGCTTCCTTCAAATTGGCATTGGCTTTTTCGCCACTTTGAGTGCTGTCGCCTCCACAAGCTGTAAGTAGCACAAATGTGGTAAAGAAGCAGAATAGGGTTTTGATTGTTTGATTCATAAGGAATGACGTTGGGAATTTTTTCAAATATTTTGAAGCGCATAATTTACGCAGACCGAAAACAAATTTATAGAAAAATGAGGAGAATGTTATTTTTTGACCAAAAGTTTTGTTTCTGCATATTGCACAAAACAAATGTTGAGCATTTATTATTATGTGAGAACAAAGCCATTTTTATCCCTAAAATCCCTACAACTATCAAACAGTTACCTCAAAACATTGCAGCCCTCCAAATCGCTGAACAACTCGAATTGGATGTGAAGGATTATGAACGCAAGCACTTGCCTAAAAATGAATCTTTTATCATCATTGTCAATCCCTTACCTGACAATCTTGAAATCTTGGCTGTTCAGAAATTATTGAAGGATTTTGAAGGGGAAAGAGAAATCATATCACTT
>JBGCDY010000040.1:0-6693 GCA_045105835.1 Chitinophagales bacterium | reverse complement strand
CTGGCAACAACACTTAGACGAATTGGCGCAAGACCAATTGGCACTTTTTGCACTTCCCATTTTCTTCATCGCCCTACTGATTGAAGTGTATTTGACCCGTCAATCACAACAAAAAATCTATCAAGGAAAGGATACCCTGGTTTCATTGTCCATGTTATTCGTTGCTGCTTTGGTGGAGTTTTTTCCAAAATTGCTGGCATACATTGCCTTTGTTTATTTGCATGAATGGTCGCCCTTACAAGAAATTATTGGGCGACAATGGTGGGCTTGGGCTATGCTGTTTTTCTTGGATGATTTCACCTATTATTGGTTTCACCGAATGAACCACGAAGTGCGTTTGCTTTGGGCGGGGCATGTCACCCATCATTCATCGGAGTACATGAATTTTGGGACTGCTTTGCGGCAGGGAGTGGGTGAGCGATTGCATAAGTTCTTGTTTTGGTTGTGGTTGCCCTTGCTGGGCTTTGACCCCTTGATGATTTTTACGGTCATTGGCATCAACCTATTTTACCAATTTTGGGTACACACCGAATTGGTGGATAAAATGCCCGCTTGGTTTGAAGCCATTTTCAATACTCCTTCCCACCACCGAGTTCACCACGCTTCTAACCTCCGTTATTTGGACTGCAACCATGCAGGTGTTTTGATTGTTTGGGACAAACTATTTGGTACATTTTCGGAAGAAAAAGATACAGATAAACCTGTCTATGGTTTGACCAAAAATATCGATTCCTTCAATCCTATTTATGTAGCAACACATGAATACCAAACAATTTGGAAGGATGTACGTAGAGCAGATAAGTGGTCGGACAAACTGAAATATGTGTTTTATGCCCCAGGATGGAGTCACGACGGAAAGGATTGTCGGGCGAAAGTTTTGAGGAAAGAGGCATTAGGAACGAATAAAAATTAAAAAGCAGGTCGATATCAGCTTCTTGTAAGAGACAATCTTTTTTTTATTTTAAAACATTCCTTACAAAACTCACTTCAAATATTTAGATTTAAAAAGACAAGACAATGAGCTACTTCAATAACAAAACCGTTTGGATTACAGGAGCTTCCGAAGGAATCGGGAAAGCTTTGGCACTGGAATTGGCTGCAAAAGGAGCAAAAATCATTTTGACTGCCCGAAATATCGAAAAATTGAAGGCGGTACAATCCGCATTGAAGGGAGAAGGACACATCGTATTGCCAATGGATTTGTTGAAAACAGATGAGATTTCTGCAAAGGTGGAAACCCTACTTCAAAAAGTGCCAACGATTGACATTCTCATCAACAATGCAGGAATTTCACAGCGTTCTTTGGTGAAGGATACGGCTATTGAAGTGGATAGAAAAATCATGGAACTGGATTATTTTGCAGTCATCACCCTCACCAAAGCCCTTTTGCCCCATTTTTTAGACCGAAAAAGTGGACATATTGTGACCATCAGCAGTGTTGCGGGTAAGTTGGGTGTACCTATGAGGAGTGCTTATTGTGCTGCAAAACATGCCGTTATCGGATTTATGGGTTCTTTACGAGCAGAAACTTACCCTTATGGAATCAAGGTTTTGGTGGTTACGCCTGGGTCTATCCAAACCAATATTTCTAAAAATGCTTTGGAAGGGGATGGCAAAAAGCATGGCGTGACCGACCCTGCCATTGAAAACGGAATTGCAGTCGATAAATGTGCGAGCTTGATTGTCAAGGGAATTGAAGCAGGAAAATCAGAATTGTTGATTGCAGAGGGGAAAGAAAAAATAGCTACTTATTTAGGGCGATTCGCACCCAATACTTTGTTTAAAATGCTGCGAAGTATGAAAACGACATAGGGGAACTTCAAATTCAAAGTACAAATACAAATTCAAACAAAAACTTGTGGCAAGCACATTGAATTTGAAGAGTAAGAAGGACTTGAAGGTTTTGATTTGTCCTTAGCCAAGGGGAATTAAAAATTGACAATTGAGAAATATTTAGACATAATGAAAAATTCGTTTTCATTGGTGGAGGTTCCTCTTTTCTTCCTTCAATGGCTAAAATTTTGCTTGCTTTTCTTCAATTCAAAATACTGACTGTCAGATATTAACTCTCCAAACAATGCCCAAGTCAGCTTACAATTCAATTACTTTGGGATTTAATCTTCATTTTTTACGTACCTTTGCACTCCCATTGGGGAAGTGGCAGCAATGTTTATTGTCTAAACTACTAATAAATGATTGGAGCAATCATTAAATGTATTTCTCTTAATTTAAGAGGCAGATTTTAGTAGTTTTAAAACCAACTTATTTTTTGCACACTGCAAAGACTTCAAGGTTACGGTGAATGTTTGTCATTAGATTTAAGAATTGTCATAGCGGGATAACAGGACATTTAAATGTCTGATTTCTACTTTTCAATTCGTCATTCATCATTTATTATCAATACGATATGGTTACCTTTGAAGATTTGGGTTTGAAGCCCGAGATATTGAGTGCAGTTGCAGATTTGGGTTTTGAAAACCCGACACCTATCCAAGAGAAAGCAATCCCTTATGTACTTTCTACCAACAATGACCTCTTAGCATTTGCACAAACAGGGACGGGAAAAACGGCGGCTTTTGGTCTGCCCGTCATCAACAAAATTGACGAAAATTCTCTTCAAACACAAGCATTGGTTTTGTGTCCTACCCGTGAATTGTGCCTTCAAATATCCAAGGATCTTGGAGCATTTGTGACACACCTCAAAAAGGTGAAAATAACAGCTGTATATGGAGGAGAACGAATTGACAAACAAATGTATGCCCTGAAAGCGGGTAGCCAGATAGTCGTAGGTACTCCTGGTCGTACATTGGATTTGATTCGTCGCAAAAAACTACACCTTCAAAACATCGGTTGGTTGGTTTTGGATGAAGCGGATGAGATGTTGGGAATGGGATTCAAGGAAGAATTGGATGCCATCATGGAAGCGACTCCCGAAGAAAAGCAAATTTTGCTCTTTTCGGCAACCAAACAACGTGGTATCAATTCGATGGTCAAAAATTTCATGGAGAATCCACATGAAATTCAGATGGGAAGAAGTAATGAGGGAGCGAAAAATTTGGTGCACCAATACTATATGGTGCATTCCAGACATAAGTTCAATGCACTGAAAAGAATTGTTGATTCAAGCTCTGATATTTACGGTATTATCTTTTGCAGAACAAGAAGAGATACCCAAGAGATTGCAGACAAATTGAGTCAAGATGGCTACAATGCGGAGGCAATTCATGGTGATTTGTCACAAGCACAAAGAGACTACGTGATGAAACGTTTCCGCAAAGGAACGCTTCAATTGTTGGTCGCTACGGATGTGGCTGCAAGGGGATTGGATGTGGACGACCTAACCCACGTTATCAACTATCACCTACCCGACAACCTCGAAACCTATATCCACAGAAGTGGTCGAACAGGTCGAGCGGGGAAAAGTGGTATTGCCATTGCGATTGTCAACTCTAAGGAGAAAGGACGCATCGGTATGTTGGAGCGCAAGATTGGCAAGAAGATGGAACGCAAGATGATTCCAACTGGTCAGGAAATCTACAAGGAACAATTGTCTTCTTATGTCAGCAAATTGGAAGCAGTAGAAGTCAATGAAGCTTCTATTGAGCCTTTCTTGAATGACATTTATGAACGATTGGCGGAAGTGAGCAAGGAAGAGTTGGTCAAAAAATTCTTGTCTATCGAATTCAACCGTATATTTGAATACTACAAAGGTGCGGAAGACATCAATGTCCAAGGACGAGAGCGAGGCGGCAGAGATAGAGACAGACGAGATAGGGGGGACAGAGATAGCAGAGGCAGAGAACGAGGTGGCAGAGACAGACGAGATAGAGGGGATAGAGATAGTAGAGACAGGGATAGTGGCAGAAGTAGAGAACGCAAACAAAGAAGTACATCTTCTTTTGACTCACCACGCTCAGATGCTCCTGCATCCAATGCGGGAATGGATATGAAACGATTTTACCTCAATGTAGGTAAGAAAAAACAATTGACTCCTTTGCAGTTGATTGGTCTAATCAATGACTCGATTGGTAGAACAGATGCTGAAATTGGCAAAATCGAAATTCTTCGCAATTTTTCTTTCTTTGAGTTAGATGCTCAGTATGAACAACAACTATTGTTGGGAATGCAAGGAAAATCACATGGCGATGATGACTTGGTGGTAGAACCTACGGTGACCAACAAACCCAGCAACTTTGGAATGGATGAAGGTGGTGGAGACTGGAACCACAGTAAGAAGAAAAAGAAAAAAAGCAGCAGTTCGAGAAGTGGCGGTGGCGGCTTCAAAAGCGACTGGAAACGAAAAGTTGGTAAAAAAGACAAAAAAAGAAAAAGAGTGTAGTTTTTAACCTCTTCGTTTTCAATAAGAACAAAAGGCATTCATTTACATGGATGCCTTTTGTTGTTTTGGTGAGACTTGCGCTCGTTTGCAACGAGTGCTTAACATCCTCTGTCGTTTGCAACGACTTTGTAGAATGTGCTTGTAGAATAAAGACCTTACAAACGCCAAAATACCTACACTCTCGTTGCAAACGAGCGCAAGGTTAGGAGCTTGTTATTCTTCAATGAATATTTCCTCAAATTTTTTATCCAGCAATTGAAGTAAGTGTATCAAGATTATGGGCTTTATTCCTACATTCATAAAGTCTCTTTTCTTCCAGTTAAGCCAAGTCTGTTTAATCAATCCGATTGGTTTATAAAGTTCAGATTCATTGATATAACCCTTTTCAATTGCTGCTTTTGCAATTCGTGACCATGTTGGAAAGTTATCATCTAAGTTAAAACCATTCCTACCTGCATGTTGAATACCTTTTTTATTTACTTTTAAATTTTTCACACGTATATTTTTTTGATTATACTTGTAAGATAGAAATTTATTTTACCCCTTTTGTTGTTTAATAAGTTGGTTCTTCAACTTCCGTTTGTTCGAACATTTATCTTGCGCTCGTTTGCAACGAGTCCTTAATTTCCCTCGTCGTTTGCAACGACTTACATCAACACAAGCCTATATAAACAGGGCGTTACAAACGCCAAAATACCTACACTCTCGTTGCAAACGAGCGCGAGCATTCTACTTCAATTCCCTCACCTTCAAATTCCGATACCAAACCTCATCCCCATGATCTTGCAAAGCAATATGCCCCTTCTTCGCCATTCCAAAACCAGACATACCCTTGAACTTACTCCCTGCAATCATCGTTTCCCATTCAGGCGTAAACATCTCAAAATCCACCAACTTCCGACCATTCAACCAATGTTCAACTTTTCCATTCTTAGACACAATCCGAGCTTGATTCCAATTTCCAGCAGGCTTGACTGTTTCATATTTACAAGAAATCAAGTCGTATAAATCCCCTGCTCGGTGTTTGGGATATTTTGCATCGGGGTGACACACATTGTCCAAAACTTGCATCTCAGGGCCCGTCCACCAAACAGCATCGTATTCACTGGATTCCACTACATTGTAGAAAATCCCACTGTTGCCACAAGCCTGTATTTTCCACTCCAAGGTCAGTTCAAAATTTTCATATTGATTGTCGGTTAAAATGTCACCACCGTCCACCACTTTTCGGCTTCCCTCCTCTCCTATTGAAGTCTCCAACATCAATGCACCCTCTTTCACCTTCCAGCTTTTACCCACTGTTTCCTTGCCGTAATTGTGCCATCCATCCATACTTTTTCCATCAAAAAGCAAAGTCCAACCAGCAGCCTTTTCCGCCTCACTCAAAGTGTTCGCCCCACCAGTAGGCATTGAAGTAGTACTCACAAAACCCTTGTCATTTTCAGGAATCGCATTCAGGGTATACCAAGCTTCCGAAGACCAAAGTTCATGTCCTTTTTCACTGATAAAAGGAGTCGCTATTCGCAAATACACCACATGCTCCGCTTTCATATTCTTCAATTCCAAAAACACCTTTTTGCCGTCTTCCGAAACATGAACCGACTTAATAGGTAGATTTTCTTCGTCCAGTTTTGGTCCACCATAGTCTTTGGTGGGTTTGTACCACCATTGTTTGGCTTGATAATCACTTGGATTCCAGCCTTGCCCAGCTTGAAGGGCTTCGGTAAATTCGATTTCAAAACCATTTGATTTGGCTCGAACTGCCAACATTTCAAAAGCTGCATCTTCTTTATACTCCATTCGCTGCAAACCATACCAAAGCGTGCCTGTATGCTGCCAATTACCCGAAGAACCAATGCCTCCAATGTACAATGCACCATCTGGTCCCCAAACAATTCGGTTCACTCCTGCCTCCAAACCTTGCGTAAAACGGAACACGACACCTTGATAATTTCCATTAATTTTTTCGACAAAAACCCGCTTCAATCCACCATGTGTCACCTCTCCATGAATCATTTGTCCCTTGTACAATCCATCATTGAAAAAGGTCGGCTGACTGGGTGAATTTCCGATTTCATTTTGGGGCAACCAAACCACAGGTAGCGTGGCTTCAATACTGGCTGTTCCGTCAAAATCCACCGAACGAGAGCCATACCAAGCATTTTCTTTGACGTGCAAAATCTTGCAGGAAGGTAGCCAATCCCCTTGATTGTCTGCTACAAATATTTCACCATCCACTCCAATCCCAATGCCATTTGGAGTCCGCAAACCATGAGCAATAAATTCAACCTTGCCCGTTTCTTTTGATATTTTTGCTACCTTCCCTCTGTCTGGAATTTGTGGATTCGTGCTTG
>JBGCDY010000039.1:0-4806 GCA_045105835.1 Chitinophagales bacterium | reverse complement strand
GTCCAAATCCTTCAATTTTCCTCCCCTAAATCCCCCTCCAAAGGGGGACACACGCCTTATTCCCCCTTTGGAGGGGGCGAGGGGGAGGATGCGTTGATTTTGACACACTGTTAAAATCTTCTCTCACATGGTAATAAATTTGGGAAACCTATAGAATTTAAATTTCAAATTTATAGCATATGCATTGATTTCATCCTATGCTTGTTTTTTCATTGACCATTCATTCTTATCTACGCTGCTGCTTGCCGTTTCTCATCGTCGTTTTGGCTTCAATACTCAAAGTCGCATGAGGCACCGCCTTCAATCTATCCTTCTGAATCAATTTTCCCGTCACTCTACAGACCCCATACACTTTGTTCTCAATGCGAATAAGTGCATTTTCTAAATGTCTGATGTATTGGCGTTGGCGAGAAGCCATTTGATTCAAATATTCTTTTCCTTGCGTAGCTGAACCGTCTCCTACCCCTGCAAAACGGGCTTCGGGATTTACAGTAGCTGATTCAATTTCTTCAATCAAATAACTCAATTGTTTTTCAGCTGATGTCAGTTTGTCTTCAATCAAATCTTTGAACTCTTGCAGTGCTTCGTCGCTGTATCGAATAATGTTTTTAGAACTATTCGCTTCCGTATTATTGTCTACTTCTTCTGGCATGTTAGGTTGTAATTAAGGTTATCAAACTTTCTTTCTTTCGATTTTCACTTTTAACGTTGTATCATCCACTTCAATTGTAGCTGCATCGGTCAAACTCTCCAACACCTGTATTTCATCCGCCAATACTTCATTGGAGATATAGGTGCCAAATTGTGCCAATACCGATTCAAGAGATGGGTGATTTTCAAAGCTTACGATAATACGGTCAGTCAGTTCAAAATCCAATTCTTTCCTTAAACGCTGCAAACGGTTCACTAGTTCTCTCGCAAAACCTTCATTCCTCAAATCCTCCGTAATTGTCACGTCCAAAGCCACGGTCAAACCGTTTAGACTGTTCACAAACCAACCTTGTATATCTTCCGAACTAATGACAACCTCATCTAAATTAATGCCAATCTTTTCGCCTTCAACATCCAATACATATACACCTTCCGTCTCTATTTGGGTGATGTCCTCTTGGGTAAACTGTTGGAAAGCCATGTTTACCGCCTTCATTTTTTTGCCCAATTTTCGACCCAATTTTTTGAAGTTCGGCTTGATGCTCTTTGTCACCAGACCACTGGTATCGCTCACATATTCGATTTCTTTCACGTTGATTTCCGACAAAATCAAATCTTTCACCTTCTCCAACTGCGTCTTCGTGTTTTCGTCCAAAACAGGAATCAAGATTTTCTGCAATGGCTTTCGCACATTCACATTCACATCCTTGTTCTTACGCAATGCCAAGACCATCGAACAAACCGTCTGTGCCATTTCCATACGTTCCTCCAGTGCCTTGTCAATCAAGGAATCATTTGCAGTAGGAAAATCCGTCAGGTGAATAGACATTGTAGTATGTCTTTGAGTTGCATTGTTGAGATTTTGGTACACAAAATCAGAGAAGAAAGGCGAAACAGGAGCCATCAATTGCAGTACCGTTTCGAGACATTGGTACAAGGTTTGGTAAGCCGCCAACTTGTCCGAGTTGCTTTCGCTTTTCCAAAAACGGCGGCGACACAAGCGCACATACCAGTTGCTCAAGTGGTCGGTCACAAAATCCTGAATCAAACGAGTCGCACGGGTCGGCTCATAATCTGCATAGAATCCATCTACTTCCTTCACCAACGAATTGAGCATCGAAATCACCCATTGGTCAATCTCAGGTCGCTCGTTCACTGGAATTTCCGCCTCTTGATAGGTGAAGCCATCCACGTTCGCATACAAGCTAAAGAAAGAATAGGTATTGAAGAGTGTTCCGAAAAACTTGCGTTGGACTTCTTGTACCCCTTCAATATCATAACGCAAATTGCCCCAAGGTTGAGAATTGGAAATCATGTACCAACGATTGGCATCTGCGCCCAATTTTTCAATCGCTTCAAAAGGATCTACCGTATTGCCGAGTCGCTTCGACATTTTGACCCCCTTCTTGTCCAATAGCAAACCATTGGAAACCACGTTTTTGAAGGATACCTTGTCGAATAACATGGTCGATATTGCATGAAGCGTAAAAAACCAACCACGGGTTTGGTCAACTCCCTCTGCAATGAAATTTGCAGGATAGTTCTCTTCAAATTTTTCTTTGTTTTCAAACGGATAATGCCACTGTGCATAGGGCATAGAACCCGAATCAAACCAAACATCAATCAAATCTGACTCACGTTGCATCGGCTCTCCTTTGGAGGAGACCAACACGATGCGGTCAATATAAGGGCGGTGCAAATCAAAGTTTTCTCGACGTACACGTTCGCCATTTTTTATTTCGTAATAAGGATTGTCGGTCATCAAACCCGCTGCAACTGCTTCATCGACCTTTGCCGCCAATTCGTCAATCGAACCCATGCAGATTTCTTCACTCCCATCTTCGGTGCGCCAAATCGGTAGCGGTGTTCCCCAAAAACGAGAGCGAGACAAATTCCAATCCACCAAATTCTCCAGCCAGTTTCCAAAACGTCCTTCACCCGTTGCGGCAGGCTTCCAATTGATGGTTTTGTTGAGTTCCACCATGCGTGCCTTGTGTTCAGTTGTGCGGACAAACCATGAATCCATTGGGTAATAGATAATCGGTTTGTCGGTACGCCAGCAGTGCGGATAGGAGTGCGTGTATTTTTCGGATTTGAAGAGCTTGTTTTCCGTCTTCAATTTTACTACAATGTCAATATCAACCGTGCGGTATTTTTTGTCAGGCACATTGTCGTAGTTCTTCACAGGCATACCTGCAAAGTCGGTAACGGCATCCACAAAACGCCCTTGTTTGTTCACCAAAGTCAGCGAACCCAAACCATATTTTTTTGCCAAGAGCATATCGTCTGCTCCAAAACTCGGCGCAATGTGTACGATACCTGTTCCACTATCGGTAGTCACAAAATCACCTATGACCACTTTGAAGGCATCGCCATCTTCGGGCTGTACATAAGGCAATAACTGCTCATAACGGCAACCTTCCAAATCTGTTCCCATTACTTCGCCCACGATTGCATAAGGAATCGTTTTGCTGCCTGCTTCGTAGCTGTCCAATGCCAATTCTGCATTTTCGGCTTTGAAGTATTTGCCCACCAAGTCTTTGGCGATAAGCACGCTGATGGGTTGGAAGGTATAGGTATTGAAGGTGTTGATTTGCAGGTAAGTAATTTTTTTACCCACCGCCAAGGCAGTATTTGAAGGCAGTGTCCAAGGAGTCGTTGTCCATGCCAAAACGTGGACATCTGCTCCCGCAGAAGCTTTTTTATACAGAGGTGCAGATCTTTCGTTTTGAACCAATTTGAACTGAGCCGTTGCCGAAACGTCTTTGACATCTTTGTAAGCACCAGGCATGTTCAATTCATGTGAACTCAAACCCGTTCCAGCCGCAGGAGAAAAAGGCTGTATGGTATAGCCTTTGTAGATTAATCCTTTTTTGTAGAATTCCTTCAATATCCACCAAATGGATTCGATGTATTCGTTTTCGAAGGTGACATAGGGATTGTCCATATCTACCCAATAGCCCATTTTGTGGGTAATATCGCCCCACAAGGCTTGGTATTTCAATGCCTCTTCTCGGCATTTCTGGTTGTATTCTTCGACGGTAATGCTCTTCCCGATGTCTTCCTTGGTAATGCCCAAAGTCTTCTCTACTGCCAATTCAATCGGCAAACCATGTGTGTCCCAACCTGCTTTTCGGTGGACTTGTTGCCCCTTGAGGCTGTGGTAGCGGCAAAACAAATCCTTGATGGTTCGCCCCATAACGTGATGAATACCAGGCTTTCCATTTACTGAAGGAGGGCCTTCGTAGAATACATACGGCTCATTGCCTTTGCGGATGTCAATGCTCTTCTCGAAGATGTTGTGCTCCGCCCAAAATGCCAATATTTCCTTCTCAATCTCTGGTAAATTCAATCGCTTTACCTGTCTGTATGTTGTTTTTGTTGCTGCCATGGTTCTTAAATCAAATAAGGAGGTATCCGATACCTAAGCTAAATCGTCTTTCTTTTCCAAAAAATGGTGCAAATATACAGAATGTTGAGGGGGAATGAAAGAGAAAACTGCATTCAATAAATGTAAAGGTGTGATAGTGTGGAGACGTTTGGGTGAAACGCCTCTACTGACCCTACGGGCTGCAACAATCGAAGCTTGTCCCCAAAACACAAACAGCCCCATCTTTTTGATAGAAAGATGGGGCTGTTTGTTGTTTTTGAAGTATTGTTGTTCAACTGTTGTCAAGGTCGACCGTCGACAAAGTTTCCTTAAAACCTTGTCAACGGTTGAAACAACAAGCAAGCTTCAATCCTGTTAGCGTATATAGACCTCAAAGCCCAAATTTCATTTGTGCCTTTTTGTTTGAACCTCTATTTGCTGCAAAATTTGTTTGAGTTCTTTTTTGCTCGGCAAATCTTTCTCCATTTCCTTTGGTATCTTTTTGCTCAATTGGTAGGAAGCAACGCCCATAGGTTTGTTGACATCCCGTAGGGCATACTCTACCACCACATCGTTTTTGTATTTGCAGAGCAACAAACCAATCGTAGGTTTGTCCTCTTTTTGCCGCATCAAATCGTCCATTGCAGACAGGTAGAAGTTCAATTTTCCGACGTATTCGGGCTTGAATACATCAGTTTTCAGTTCCACTACAAAATAGCAATGCAGTTTGATGTGGTAGAAAAGCAAGTCCATGTAAAAATCTTGCCCTCCTACTTCAAGGTGGT
>JBGCDY010000038.1:0-5346 GCA_045105835.1 Chitinophagales bacterium | reverse complement strand
TTGAAGCGGGAAGTGCAAATTTGCAGGACAGGTTGTACCTGAATGATGGCAAAGGGAATTTTACCAAAGCTAAAGATGCTTTGCCCAAAATGTTGGTAAGTGGTCAAGTGGTTGCCCCACAAGATTTTGATGGGGATGGCGATATGGATATTTTCATTGGAGGACGAGCAGTGCCAGGCAAATATCCTTTTGCAGAAAGGAATTTTTTGCTCCAAAATGATGGGGGTATATTTACGGATGTGACCGAAAGTGTGGCTGTGGAATTGAAGGACTTGGGAATGGTCAATGATGCCATTTGGTCGGATTTTGATGGCGATGGCACAAAGGATTTGATAGTCGTGGGCGAATGGATGCCTTTGCAGTTTTTCCAAAACAAAGACGGAAAATTGACCGATGTGAGTGATGCGATGGGATTGAAGGATACGGAAGGTTGGTGGTTTTCTATTGCAGAGGGTGATTTCAATCAAGATGGACGCATGGATTATGTGGTTGGGAATCTGGGTTTGAACAGCAAATTTAAGGCAGATGTTTACAAGCCTTTTGAGGTTTTTGCAGATGATTTTGATGGGTCTGGAACAACCGATATTGTACTCGCTACTCATTACCAAGGCACTACTTTTCCCGTTCGTGGGCGAGAGTGTACTTCTGAACAAATGCCTTTTGTAGCCGAAAAATTTCCTACTTTTAAGGAGTTTGCCAATGCAGATATGGCGGCGATTTATGGTGATGACAAATTGAAGAATGCCCTACATTTGACTGCAAAAGAATTGCGGTCTTGTGTTTTATTGAGCACTTCGGATGGAAAATTTAAAGTGCAACCTTTGCCGAATGAGGTGCAGGTTGCGCCTGTTAAGGGTTTGGTCGTCAAAGATATTAATCAGGATGGCAAGTTGGATTTGTTGACTGCTGGAAATATGTACCACACCGAAGTAGAAACCATGCGTTACGATGCTGGAATTGGTGGTGTGTTGATGGGCGATGGCAAGGGGAGTTTTGACCCAATAAATGTGAACCAGAGCGGATTTTATGCAGATGGAGATGTGAAGGATTTGGTGGGTATTCAGATGGGAAGTGGCAAATGGGGCGTTTTGGTGTCGGAGAATGATGATAAGGTGAGGGTGTTTTTGATGGGACGCAGATTAAAATGATTTGAACTGATTTTTCTATCTGTTTTATCTGTTGAATTAGTGTGCTATTGCATTTTGTGATTGGACGCAGATTAAACTGATTAGCATGATTTGAACTGATTTTTCTATCTGTTGAATCAGTGTGCTATTGTATTTTGTGATTGAACGCAGGTTGAACTGATTAAAATGATTTGCACTGATTTCTTATCAGTTTTTTACCCGTTTTATCTGTTGAATTAGTGTGCTATTGTATTTTGTGATTGGACGTAGGTTGAACTGATTAAAATGATTTGCACTGATTTCTTATCAGTTTTTTACCCGTTTTATCTGTTGAATCAGTGTGCTATTGTATTTTGTGATTGGACGCAGGTAGAACTGATTAAAATGATTTACACAGATTTTCTTATCATTTTTTATCCCGTTTTATCTGTTGAATCAGTGTGCTATTGTATTTTGTGATTGGACGCAGGTAGAACTGATTAAAATGATTTGCACTGATTTCTTATCAGTTTTTTACCCGTTTTATCTGTTCAATCAGTGTGCTATTCTATAATGTGTTATCCTACTCTGTTTTTAAAATTAAATACTATGGTTTTCAAAAAGCAAAATACTGGTTTTCTTTTTTCTCAAAGCCCACTGATAATACTTGTGTTGTTGTGCGTATTTTTTGCAGCCTGCAATACTACAGAGCCAGAGGGCGAAAAAAACAAAACAGAAGCGACTTCAAAAATAGAGCAAGAACCTCCACTTTTCAAAGAGTTAGGTACAGACCAAACAGGCATTGCTTTCAGGAATCAAATCGTCACAGGTCAATACCTCAATCACTTTGTGTTTTGGTACTTCTACAATGGTGGAGGTGTAGCAATAGGAGATTTGAACAACGATGACTTACCTGACATTTATTTCACCGCCAATTTGGTAAGTGATAAATTGTATTTGAACAAAGGAGACCTGAAGTTTGAAGACATCAGTAAGAAGGCAGGAACCCATCTAAGTGCAGGGTGGCGAACGGGAGTCAATATGGTGGATATCAATGCCGATGGTTGGATGGATATTTACATCTGTCGTTCGGGGTGGAAGAGAGAGGACAAAATTTTGAAAAATTTGCTCTACATTAATAAAGGTGTGGACAAATCGACAGGCATTCCACAATTTGAGGAAGAGGCAGAGAAATATGGCTTGGCGGATGCAGGTCATTCGATACAATCGGTCTTTTTTGACTATGATTTGGACGGCGATTTGGATATGTATTTGACCAACCATCCCTTCGTTCAGGCTATGAAGCAGACTTTAGAGGAGAAAGAGGCGAATAGTAAAAATCCGTCGGATAGAGAACGAGACAAACTGTATCGAAACAATGGCAAGGGGAAATTCAAAGAGGTAGGACTACAATCTGGGATTAAAAACTATGCCTATGGCTTAGGGCTTGGGGTGAGTGATATCAATGAGGATGGTTACCCCGACATATACATAGGTAACGATTTTCAATTTCCCGACTTTTATTATGTGAACAATAAGGATGGGACTTTCACTGAAAGTTTTGAAAAGTACTTCAAGCATTCCTCTTATTTTTCGATGGGAACAGACATTGCAGACATCAACAACGATGGTCATTTGGATATTTTTGTGGCAGAAATGTTGGCGAAAGACAACAAACGTCAGAAAACGAATATGGCTCCGATGAATGTGGATTTTTTCTGGTCTTTGGTGGATAAAGGATTTTACTATCAATACATGCGAAATTCTATGCATTTGAATCAAGGCAATGGGCATTTTAGTGACATTGTGTATTTGTCGGGTTTGTCCAATTCGGATTGGAGTTGGGGAACACTCTTTGTGGATTTTGACCAAGATGGTTTCAAGGATTTGGCGGTGACCAATGGCTATTTATACGATACGCAAGACAAGGATTATGGAATGTATGTGAATAAGTTGTCGAAAACAAAAAAAGGCGGTTTTGTATGGGATGATTTGAAGGATGTATTTCAATCTACACCGATTCCTAATTGCATTTTCAAAAACAATGGCGATTTGACTTTCTCAGATAAATCTAAAACCTGGGGTTTTGACTTCAATGGTTTCTCCAATGGCTTGGCTCATGCAGATTTGGACTTGGATGGGGATGTGGATTTGGTGGTGAACAACATCAACAGTGCAGCTTTGGTGTATCAAAATCAAGAAAAAAAAAAAAAAAAAGGCAATTATCTCCGCATTCAATTGGAGGGAAAGAAACCCAATATTCATGGTTTGGGAACGAAAGTAAGTATCGAGACTTCTGCTGGGCAGCAATGTCAAGAACTGCAAGTTGTGAGAGGATTTCAATCTTCTTCTGAATATGTCTTGCATTTTGGTTTGGGTGAAGCGACGACTGTCAACAAAATACAGGTAGTTTGGCAGGATGGCAAAGAGCAGGTATTGGAGGGTGTGGAGGCCAATCAGGTATTGAAGGTGAAACAGGCGGATGCCCAAAGGGTCAATGCGATTGCAGGGAAAGAAAAAAGTGAGCCTATTTTTGAAGAGGTGACGGCTTCCTTCAATCCCATTTTTGAGCATCAAGAAAACAATTATGATGATTATGCCAAAGAACTTTTATTGCCGCACAAGCAATCTCAAAACGGTCCTAAGTTGGCGGTGGGAGATGTGAATGGGGATGGTTTGGAAGACTTTTATATTGGAGGGGCTGCTCGTCAATCGGGTGCTTTGTATTTGCAGCAAACGGATGGTCGATTTACCTTTTCTAATAAAAACGTTATAGAAGCAGACAAAGAGTGTGAAGATATTGGAGCTTTGTTTTTTGATGCAGATACGGATGGAGATTTGGATTTGTATGTGGTCAGCGGAGGAAATGAATTTTCGACTGCATCAGAATATTTACGAGATAGACTGTATATCAATGATGGTGAGGGAAATTTCAAAAAAGGAAATGAACGTTTGCCCGACTTGAAGGCAAGTGGTGCTTGTGTGGTAGCGAATGATTTTGACCAAGATGGCGACCAAGATTTGTTCGTAGGCAGTCGCTTGATTCCTCAAAAATACCCTTTTGCGCCAGCGAGTTATTTGCTGCAAAATGAGGGCGGAAAATTCACAGATGTTACCCAAAAAGTTGCGCCAGAATTATTGGAAGCAGGTTTGGTGACGGATGCTGTTTGGACGGATGTAGATGGGGATAAATGGGTGGATTTGGTGGTCGTGGGAGAATGGATGCCGATTCGGATCTTTAAAAATGAGGGTGGAAAGGCACTGGAAGAAGTGGGTCAAACAATGGGCTTATCCGAAACAAATGGCTGGTGGAATAGTATCGCTGCAAAGGATATGGATGGCGATGGAGACGAGGATTTGGTGGTTGGAAATTTGGGTTTGAACTACAAATATCAGGCAAGTAAAGATGAGCCTTTTCAGGTGTTTTGTTCGGATTTTGATGATAGTGGTAGCTTGGATATTGTATTGGGCTACTTCAATGAAGGCGTTTGTTTTCCCGTAAGAGGGAGGCAGTGTTCTTCGGAACAGATGCCGATGATTAAGGACAAATATGCTTCCTATAAAGAGTTTGGTGAAGCAAGCTTGTTTGAGGTGTACGGTGAAAAATCATTGAAGGAAGCACTCAATTTGAAGGCGTATCAATTTGCTTCTGTGTACTTAGAAAATCAAGGGGCAGATGGTTTTGAAGTGAATGTATTGCCTGTGGAGGCACAAATTGCGCCGATTCAGGGAATTGTTTGTTCGGATTTTGACAAGGATGGAAAGGAAGATATCTTGATTGCAGGAAATTGGTATGTATCGGAAGTAGAAACCAGTAGGGCAGATGCAGGCACTGGACTCTTATTGAAGGGAGATGGAAAGGGGGCTTGGAAAGCTGTGAATGTACTTCAAAGTGGTTTTTGGGCAAATGAAGATGTGAGGGATTTGGCGGTGGTAAAATCAGGAACAAGTCAGTGGCTGATGGTGGCAAACAATGATACTGGAATGCAAATATTTAGGATAAACGAGAGGATAAAAGATGAAAGATGATAATTTAATGACAAAAAAGGCTTAGATGTGGATTTGTTTTGTTTTGAAAAAAATAGGGTGGTATTCTTTTTTGAGGAAGAAAGATTTTTTTTTATTTGTCTAAATAGATGACGATAAGCAAAAAAAAAAAATGTATTTAATTCAAAGGAGAGTTTTATTTTATTTGTGGTATTATTTTTTTTTTATTAATTTTTTTTTTGTTGTATTTTAG
>JBGCDY010000037.1:0-2333 GCA_045105835.1 Chitinophagales bacterium | reverse complement strand
TTTTGCGGGGTTGCTTTTTACGTTATTCGGTTTTTTTTCTTTTGATTGTCGAGAACTTGCCAATATGTACACCAAGGTGCACATATATCACAAATCGTTTTTGAATAATTTAGTTGATATTTATTGGGTACTTTTTTGATTTTCAAAAATATAACTCATACAAACACATCAAATAGTTGATATTTCTATACAATTACTACGAACCACAAGCCCACCAAGTATGTAAGAAAAGTTTTCTCACCTCATCCTCGCTTCAATATCCTTCAATTCCCCCTTCGGAATCGCCGAAATCAACTTCTGGGTATAAGCCCGTTGAGGATTGTTGTAGATTTCATCCGCAATACCCATTTCTTCAATCTTCCCCTGATTCATCACAATCATTCTATCACTCATAAACTTCACCACCGAAAGGTCATGCGAAATGAAAATGTAGGTAAACTGGAATTTTTCACGGAGGTCAATCAACAAGTTCAAAACCTGCGCCTGAACCGAAACATCTAAAGCCGATACGGATTCGTCACAAATAATAAATTTGGGATTCAAGCCCAAAGCACGGGCAATACAAATCCGCTGACGTTGACCACCCGAAAACTCATGCGGATAGCGATTGAAGTGTTCGGGAAGCATATTGCAGGTTTCGAGGAGTTCAACAACTCTGTCTTTTCGTTCGGCATCACTGCCCAAAATACCATGCACTTGCATGGGTTCCATGATGGCATTACCAATGGTCAAGCGAGGATTGAGGGAAGAATAAGGATCCTGAAAAATGATTTGCATTTCCTTTCGCAAATCTTTCATATCTGATTGGCTCAAATCCAAAATCGAGCGACCTTTGTAGATGATTTCGCCTTCTTTTGCAGGAGCAAGCCTTAGAATCGTCCGCCCCAAAGTCGTTTTACCACAGCCTGATTCGCCCACCAAACCCAGCGTTTCACCAGGATATACATCAAAACTCACATCATCCACCGCTTTGACATAGTTCAATACTTTGCCAAAAAAGTTTTTCTTTGCAGGAAACCAAGTCTTCAAGCCTGTGACTTGCAAAATGGGTTCTTGCGCCATCAATTTGTCGTAACGAGCCACTGTTTGGGAAGGACTGATTTCGACGGATTTAATCATTTCCTCGACCGAAGCCACCTTTTCAATCATCTTGCCCTCGGCATCAAAACCCATAAAATCATTTACCGTTGGCAACTTGCTCAGTCGCTTGCCCAAAGGCGGACGACAAGCCAAAAGCCCTTTGGTATAGGGATGTTGTGGATTGGAAAAAATATCAAATACATTTCCTTGCTCCACGATTTTGCCCTTGTACATCACAATCACTCGGTCGGCAATCTCTGCAATAACCCCCAAGTCGTGGGTAATAAAAATGACGGAAGAGTCAATTTCGCTCTTCAATTTGGACATCATTTCCAAGATGGTTTTTTGGACAGTCACATCCAAAGCCGTTGTAGGTTCGTCCGCAATCAGAATACTGGGATTGCAGGACATCGCCATCGCAATCATTACCCTTTGTTTTTGACCACCCGACAATTGGTGTGGATAAGCTTTGAAAATGCGTTCTGGATTGGGAAGTTGTACCTTCGCAAAAAGATCAATCGTAGAAGCACGAGCCACATCTTTGCTCACTTTTTGGTGCAGCAAAATCGCCTCCATCACCTGATCGCCACAAGTAAACACAGGATTCAGTGAAGTCATAGGCTCCTGAAAAATCATGGCGATTTCATTGCCTCGATACGTTCGCATCTCACTTTCAGGGATGTCCACCAAATTCACTTGCTCTCCCTTTCGGTTGTTAAACAAAATTTCGCCCCCTGCAATGAAACCTGGAGGGTTGGGAATCAATCGCATAATCGAAAGAGAGGTGACAGATTTGCCAGAGCCTGATTCGCCCACAATCCCCAAAGTCTCGCCTCGTTTCAAGGTAAAACTCACGTCATTGACGGCTTTGACCAAACCTTCTTCTGTCTTAAAATGTGTTTGTAGGTTATTGACCTGTAATAGTAATTGGCTCATATATCTCAAGAATGAAAATCAAAATGAAAGTGGAAAATAAAAAGACAATTGACCTCCAAGGATTTACTGTCCACGATTTATTTACTTCAACTGTTGAAGGATGCTTAAAAATAAGCTTAATCTTTGGAATGGACAATTTATCCATCGTATAAGCTGCAAAATTGATGTTTTTGGAGGGAAAATAGGCGGCGATAGGATTTGAAGTAGCTGCAAAACGGGAATGGTTTTCTCCAGCTTTTTGATAAAAAACTTTGATTCTTTTCACTGTAATACCGTGGAACAAAAGTTTCTTAATTATGACCTCATTACTAACATAA
>JBGCDY010000036.1:0-6031 GCA_045105835.1 Chitinophagales bacterium | reverse complement strand
TAGGTGGCACACAAGCGCATGTCAACCAAAAAACGCACCAAGAAACCCACGCTGGAAATCCCATGGCAGATATGCCAAAGGGAGAACGGGCAAGCAATCGGAAGAAAAGCCGACGTTTGTATCGGAATCCTGAGGAAGCCTTTATGGGTGGTGTATGTGCAGGTTTGAGTGATTACTTCGGCATCGAAGACCCACTTTGGGTTCGGATGGCATTTGCAGTGTCCTTCTTCACAGGAGGATGGGGCGTATTGCCTTATATTTTGCTTTGGGCAATTGTGCCAGAAGCCAAAACTCCCGCTCAAAAACTGGCAATGCGTGGTGAACCCATCAACGTATCCAACATCGAAAAGATAGTGAAAGAAGGGATGGACAACCTCAAAAGCACTATCGAGGATTTTAGCAAAGGAGAAAACGGACAAAAAACGAGGTTTTTTTTTAAGCAGGCGACACACGAAGTGAAAACAGCCGCCCCAAAAGTATTCAAAGTGGGCGGTTCTGTTCTCAAAGGGTTCATGATTTTCTTCGGAATCATCATGCTCATTTCTTTGGGAACTGCTTTGGTCGCCATAGTAGGAAGCCTGTTTGCTTTCTCCAAATTTTTAGTCACCTTCGTTTTTGCCTCATCATTGCCCATCACTTTGGTCTCTATCAGCACCGTATTTTTGATAGGTATTCCGATACTTTTTATCAGCTATTCGGTTTTGCGTAGAGCTTTCAATGTGCGCTTGCAGTCTGCAAGTTGGGGGAGAGGTTTGGTGACTTTGTGGGTTTTGAGTTTGGTGAGTTTGATTGCAGTCGGAGGAACTACCTACGACAAGAATTTCTCGTCCAAAAGCCACACTATGATTCCAGCAGAATCTTTGGCAGTCAATGCCCAGACCTTGAATTTGAAGGTTTTGGAAGACAACGACTATACCCGCATAAAAAGTGCAACCCACGAAATGGGCAATCATCAGGGCGCAACTCCTTTGAAAGTTGATTTGCCAGATGTACGTTTTGGAGATGTTATTTTTGATACCGAATCCAAGGCGATTTATGTAGAGAAGGTGAAGTTGGACATCGAACAAAGTGAAACCGATCATTTTGAAGTCGTCAAAACAGTTTCTGCAAGAGGTGGAAGTGCTTCTACTGCCCAAAAAATTGCAGAAAAAATCAATCACCAAATGGATTTGCAGGATGAAACACTCTTCGTCAGTCCGTACTACAAAATTGACCAAGCCGATAAATGGCGTTTTCAAGAATACCACATCACTTTGAAAGTACCTGTTGGCAAAGCAGTGTATTTTGACGAAGCATTGTATGGCGATAGGTACGAGGTGATTTACGATATCAAGAATACCACAGACACTTATGATGGTGACATGGTCGGCAAAACATGGTTGATGACCGAAGAAGGTTTGAAGGAATGGAAAGCCGATAAAATCATCACATTGACGGGACAAACCAATCAAACAGGAGAAGAAACAGCCGTTTCTTACCCAAGTGTTGCAGCCAAATCCTTCAATGATGGCACGTTCAAAATCCCTGCAATTAGAAATACCGACCACAGCAAAACCTTCGACATCGTTGATTTTGAAGAACTGGATATTCAAGGAAACTTCAATGTCTATGTGGAGCAAGGAAGTGAATTTAGTGTAGTTTTGGTCACACATGAATCAGAGAATCGATTTGAGAAAGTGGAGATAGAAAAGGATGGAAACACATTGGATGTATCCATGAACAGCAAATGGTCTTTCTTCTCTAAATCTTCTGATGGAAACAAATTGGACTTGTACTTGACCATGCCAGAATTATCGGAGGTAGAACTTTCGGGAACGAGCCATGCGGTCATCAAGGACTTCAATGGCGAACAAATCAATATGGACATTTCAGGAGCGAGTAGCTGCAATATGTCTATTGAAGTGGATAAAATGGTGGCAGAAATGTCTGGCGCAAGTAACATGAATTTGGTGGGCAAAAGTGAAAGAATGTTTTTGGATCTTTCGGGAGCTTCAAGCCTCAATGCCTACGACTTCAATGCAGTAGAGGTGGAAGCAGAATTGTCGGGTGCAAGCCACGGACACATCCACGTTCAGGAGAGCTTGGATGCCGATGTATCTGGAGCCAGTCAAATGTTGTATGTTGGTTCACCTGCCGAAGTTAGGAGTGAAGTGAGTGGAGCAGCACACCTTACGAAGGTGAATATAGAATAATACTACAATTAATTTGTTTATGTTTTGACTAAAAAAGCCTTGAAGGATTCAATTCCTCAAGGCTTTCTTAGTTTGAAGTATAGAGTACGTTCTTTGACAATTGTTGGGGAAGATGTAAAGACTACCGTAGTCTCATTCCACGGTTTTAGTCAAAGAACCGAAGGGTATAGTTAACCCGTTTCATACTATCCATTTTTATGTAACCCAATGTAAGTGCAGATAATCAGTCGTTTAGCTTGTTGAGAATAAAAAAAGATTGTAAAAGGCTTAGTCAAGACCAATAAAATATTATTTTAATGTCTTATTCAAGTTTGAGGCTTTGTAAAGTGTTGATTAATAGTATAAAATGCTCAATGAAAGGTTTGTATTGTTTCATATAGATGAATTTGTCTAGGTAATTTTGGTAGGTTTTTTGTCTTTCTATTAGCGAAACAAATTGGAAGCCACCTCCAATTTATTTTTAGACTCTTATAAGCCCTGAGACATGAAAAACACTTACTTACTATTATTCTGTTTATTTAATGTTTTGTTCCTTAATGCAAATGATATAAAAAGAGAAAGCTCAAATTCCGACTTAGATTTTCACAGTTTTTTGAGTGGCGTAAATGTAGCGATGATAGAACTTTCACCTGCATTCCAACAGCAAGTAGATGAAGGCAACAATGCAATCATCAACCAACTTACCCAATACCTCCAACAATTAGGCATCAACAGTGTAGCAGTTACAACAAGCCAAAAGGAGCATGTCTTCAACAGCGTTTCTTCATTTTGTGACATTGTAAGAGTGAAATTGGGAATGCAGCCCACCGAAAACTCTTTCAATAACCCTTCCCTTCAATTCATGTCCTGTTTGGGTGATGTATTCACTTTCAGTGCGCCCAATGTGGCAATTGCAAAAGGGAATACGACTTTACAAGAACTTCAAAATGTGTGGTTGTCGATGTACAATCAAAGAGTGACCTATCAAGAGCATCAAAGTTTGAGCTTGGAAGAAGGAAAAATGACTCGATACAATGAAGCAGGTTTGGGACATCACTTGGAGAGATCAACAGACCCTATTGAAGGGAAGTATGAGAAAAAATTGGGGAAACATGCCAACAAAAGCGCTTATAGAATTGCAGTCATCAAAAATAAAGTAGGTGGTTACGATGTGGTTTATTTAAGTGGAGCGACAAATTACAAAGATTGGGAAGAAGGGGAGTTGATGGGACAAATCAATCCAAAAGGAGACGATATTCACCACACGGCTACTTGGAAAAAGCCCAACAAAATTCTTAAAAAGAATGCTTTTGTAAGTTTGAACAGAAACATGATGTTGATATTGAACTTCAAAGACAGCAAGGAAAACTACGAATACTTCAAAATCAAAAGCAACGAAATCGCTACAAGTTCCAGCAACTTGGTCAGTGCATCAGGAACAGCCTTTGCTGTATCACAATCAGGATATTTTTTGACCAGTTACCACCTCATCAAAAAAGCTGCAAAAGTAGATGTAGAATTGAATGGACGTAAATACAATGCAGTAGTTGTAAAAGAAGATGTAACCAATGATTTAGCGATTCTAAAAGTAGAGGATGCCCGTTTCAATGGACTTGGAGAAATCCCTTATACACTGAAAACCGAAACTTCTGAAGTAGGAGAGTTTGTATTCACGTTGGGCTATCCCCTGAGCAGTACAATGGGCAAAGAAGTCAAACTGGTAGATGGCATCATCAGCGCATTAAGTGGCTACAAAGGCAACTTAGCTACCTATCAAGTCGGAATGCCTATCTATGGCGGCAACAGTGGAGGTGCATTGTTTGACAAAAATGGAGCATTGATTGGAATCATCAAAGCACGTCACAACGATACAGAGACGACTTCTTATGCCATCAAAGCACGCAATGCCATGAATCTAATTGATATTTTGGGAACAGAGGTAGGTCTTCCGAAGGAAAACAAATTGGCAGGATTGCCACTTACCGAACAAACGAAAATCATCAAGAATTTCATCTTTCAAGTAAATGTGTACAAATAAATAATAAAATTTGGTTTAAGGAAAGAGAATGAGGAAACGCCTAAATAATCTTTTCATATTTTTCTTTTTTGGTTTGAGCCTTGATTAGTTCCGTAGCTAATTGAGGCTTTTTCCTTTAGGCATAAAAATAAGAAAGGGGACAACCTTTCCCTGATCGTCCCCATAAAAACTAAGGCCATGAAAAAAACTATCGTAAATTTATGCAAAAAATTTATATTGTAAGAGTCCAAAAACTATTTAGTTCTTGAGGACTTGGTTGCTATGTAAAAAAAAGCAAGTTTAATTCTTTGTTATACAAGTTGTAAGGCTATTTTAAAGCTTGACTACTAAAAAAGATAATATAGTAAAAAATATTTATTTTTACGCTTGCATGACATTGCTTTCTGTCTACGATTTTAAAGAACGATTATTAACAACTTACACCATTATGTACGGTAGATTCAGTGAAAGGTTACAAGAGGGTGGGGATTGAAATGTAATTTTGTGAAGTGAAAATAATAGATGGAAATATTTTGAATATAGAAAAATAACAAATTGATGTGTTTGACTATCATTTCTCAAAATAACAGGCAATTATAAATTTTGCATTCTACTAATTATCAAGAATCAATATAAAATAATTCTCGCATAGCATAAAATCTTCAAAGAAAAATATTCTCATACATCTATGTTTCAAAATCTCCAAATACTTGAATTGTCTAGTGTTTTAGCAGGCCCATCAGTAGGATTATTTTTTGCAGAATTGGGGGCAAAGGTCATCAAGGTTGAAAACAGCCGAACAGGTGGCGACATTACCCGCAAATGGAAATTAGCCTCAGAAAATAAAGACGAAAACCAATTGTCCGCCTATTATTGCAGTGCCAATTGGAACAAAGAGGTGCTATTTGCAGATTTTACCAAAGCAGAAGACCGCCAGAAAATTTATAACCTCGTCAAAACAAGCGATATCGTCATTGCCAACTTCAAGCATGGCGCAGACAAAAAACTGGGCATGGACTACGATACACTGAAAAGCCTCAACCCACAATTGATTTATGCACAACTAACCGCTTTTGGTGCAGACAGCAAGCGAACTGCCTTTGATGTGGTGCTGCAAGCGGAATCGGGTTTTATGTACATGAATGGGAATCCCGAAAGTGCGCCCGTCAAAATGCCTGTGGCTTTGATTGACCTCTTAGCAGCCCACCAATTGAAGGAAGGGATTTTGGTGGCTTTGCTCCAAAGACAACAAACACAAAAAGGGGCTTTGGTGCAGGCTTCCTTGATGGAATCCGCCATTGCAGCCCTCGCCAATCAAGCTACCAACTGGCTCATGGCAGGACACATCCCGCAAAGAATGGGCACATTGCACCCCAATATTGCGCCCTATGGCGAAATGTTTCAGACCGAAGATGATAAGCACATAGTGTTGGCAATAGGGAATGACAAACAATTCAAAAACCTATGTCAAGTACTGCAAATAGATGACTTGACAAAAGATGCTCGTTTTGAAAACAATGCTGCAAGAGTCGTTCACCGAAAAGCCCTTCAAAAACTACTTCAAGAACCCATTGCCGCAAATCTGCGAGATGATTTATTGCTACAATTAGAAGTCCACGAAGTACCTGCTGGCGCTGTCCGCAATATGCAAGAGGTGTTTGAATTACCCATTGCAGAAGGTATGATATTGAAGGAAACGATGCCGAATGGACAATTGACTCAAAGGGTGAAAACGGTGACTTTTGAGGTGATTGGTTAATTGGTGACTGGTTAATTTGTGAACAGTGATTAGTGTAGGTTGCTATTGATGAGATTACTAATCTACCAGTCACCAGTCACCAGT
>JBGCDY010000035.1:0-2048 GCA_045105835.1 Chitinophagales bacterium | reverse complement strand
CGACAAAACATCTCCATATTCAGGCGAAAAAGCCCCTGTATAAAAATCAGAAGTCGCCAATAGATTGTTGTTCAATGCACTGATTCCACCTTTTGCCGAGTTTTGGTCTGCAAAGTGAGTTGGGTTAGTAATTTCCACACCCTCCAAACGCCATTGAACATATTTGGGGGAATTGCCTCTCACGATGATGTCATTGTCACCATCATTGCTCGTTGCGACACCTGCATAAGCGGACACAATTCGGGAAGGGTCATTGAAGCCCCCTGCATAACGCTCCGTTTCTTCTGCCGAAATCGAACGGGCACTGATGAGTGCCATGTCGTTGAGTGCTGCTCCTTTCTTTTTGTTGGCAGTCACTGTGATTGCCTCCAATTTGAGCACCGATTCTTGCATACTCAAACTCAAAACCGTCTCTTTGCCAGAATTGACCACAATGTTTGGAAGCACCTTCTTTTCATAACCGAGGTAAGCCAATTCTATCGCAATTCTTCCAACGGGAATGTTCTTCAATTTGAAATTCCCCTCCACATCCGTCACCGTTCCTACCAATGGGTCTGTACCCAAAATTCTGATTTCTGCACCGATGAGTGGCAACTTACTATCAATATCCACAACCGTTCCTCTTACGGTTTGCGTTAGGTCTTGTGTTGGGTTTTGGCTGAATGCCATTGAAGTGATACAAAGGCTCATCAATAGGGTTAAAACTACTTTTTTCATGATTGATATTTTGTTTAAATCGTCATTTATTTAAGCCAAATATCCTTCAATCATTTAGTCACTGCAATTCTGATATGCAAAGCAAGGGAAAATGTCTGCGTATCGCCGTTTTCGGTCTGCAAAAGCAAATACTTAGTTTTATCGCATAAAATTGAGTGTGTCACAAATGGGGTATCAGAATTTGTCTTTTTCACAAGCTGCCCTGAAAGGGCATGAGCAATAGCGTGTAGCCGTCAAGTTAAGCAAAAATCTTGTTTACTAACCCTGAAAGGGTTTTAGCAATAGCACAGGGCAACGCCCTGTGAATCAAGTACAAATGTAACATTAGCCCTGAAAGGGCGAAAGCATTCAGCCATCTTCTTTGCTTGCGCCCTTTCAGGGCTGGTATTTCCTTTTTTTGCTTTGTAGGGCGATGCCCCACGCTATTGCTTTTGCCCCTTTGGGGCATCCTACACATCTTTCTCCTTCTTAGCTTGACGGCTACACGCTATTGCTTAAAACCCGTTGGGCTTACTATTGCACCCGATTTGTGACACACTCTATAAAATTAAAAAAATGACAAATTTGATTTTGCAGTTTTTGAATCCACTATAATTCCATCATCTTTGCCCATCAAAATCACAAAACAATACAATATGAACATTTTAATCATTGGCGGAAACGGAAAAGTAGGTAAAAAAGTAACCGCTTATTTTAGAGAAGACGAAAACAACAAGGTCATTGTCGCAGGTCGAAAAAGTGGTGATGTGCAGGTAGATATTGCAGATTCGGCTTCTATCAAATCCATGTTTGAAGCTGTCGGCAAAGTAGATGCAATTATTTGTGCTGCGGGTGAAGCCAAATGGGCTCCCTTCAATGATCTAAGCGAAGAAGATTATTACATTGGCTTGAGAAGCAAGCTGATGGGACAAGTTAATTTGGTCAGAATCGGACAACACCATCTTAGTCAAGGCGGCTCAATTACCCTAACCACTGGTATTTTGGCGGATGACCCTGTGGTCAAAACCACCAGTGCTGCAATGGTCAATGGAGGCATTCACAGTTTTGTGAAGGCAGCAGCTTTGGAAATGGAGAATGGACATCGGGTCAATGTCGTATCTTCTGGCTTGATCGAAGATGCCGTTTATATCTACAAAGATTACTTTCCAGGGCACAATCCTATCCCAATGACTACGATGGTGAATGGCTATGTGAGAAGTGTGAAGGGCAAAGGAAACGGAGAAATTATTCGAATCTACTAATTTTTTTTCTCGATAAAACACACAAAATAAAAGGCGTAAGATGTTCTTCTTTGAAGAAACACCTTACGCCCTTTTTTGTACAAGTACGTG
>JBGCDY010000034.1:0-8930 GCA_045105835.1 Chitinophagales bacterium | reverse complement strand
CAGCTTTGCAGCTATTTTGCAGGATTGACTGAGATTTACAATTTTAGAGAAGAAAAGAAAAAAGAATTGGGTAAAGATTTCAATCTCAAAGCTTTTCATGAAGAGTTTTTGAGTTTTGGAAGTGCGCCTGTGAAGGAGATTCGGAAGCTGATGAATACTGAAAATTCAGACAAAGGTGAAAAACGGTAGGGGAAACTCAAACGCAAACTCAAACGCAAACGCAAACGCAAACGCAAACGCAAACGCAAACTCAAACGCAAACGCAAACGCAAACGCAAACGCAAACTCAAACTCAAACTCAAACTCAAACGCAAACGCAAACTCAAACTCAAACGCAAACGCAAACTCAAACGCAAACTCAAACGCAAACGCAAATTCAAACGCAAACTCAAACGCAAACTCAAACGCAAACTCAAACGCAAACTCAAACGCAAACGCAAACGCAAATTCAAACTCAAACGCAAACTCAAACTCAAACTCAAACTCAAACTCAAACGCAAACGCAAACGCAAACGCAAACGCAAACGCAAACTCAAACGCAAACTCAAACGCAAACGCAAACGCAAACTCAAACGCAAACTCAAACTCAAACGCAAACTCAAATTATACGCAAGTTCAAAAATGCTTTGATTGGGGCTGAATTATTTTGACCGTTTCACGAATGATTCTTGATATTTTTTGATGAACCAGCTTCCCCACTTCTCCTTTTAATACCCGTTTTTTAAAAAAGGTATGCAATTTTCACATTTTCTTTCGTTTTTTATTTTCGCTATAAAAACCTATCTATCAATTAGATAAAACGAATCAAAAAACAATATTCGACTTATTGCCTTCAAAACAATAAAAAATTTCTTGCCCTCCGATTACCTTTTTGCTTTGAGGATGATTTAAGGACACTTAACAGCTACTAAGGATAGGCAGTGAATCAGTAATACAGTAGAAAAATCTACACGTATTAGTGGCGCAGCTTTGCCTACTCCTCAAATTTGAATTTTATTTATCTATTTATAGTAACAACCCAAAAGAATAACTTATGAACACGTTCAGTACTCTTAAAAGATTATGGTGTTTTGTTTTTTTACTTTTTATTAGCAATTACTTGGTAGGACAAACTTATGTTCAAAACCAATTATTGGTCAAATTTAAAGCAGGTGTAGCGAGCACACAAGCCGAAACGACCATGCAAAGCATGGATGCACAAATAGTAGAAAATTATGAAGGGCTTTCCATTCAACAGTGGACATTGCCGAATGCGGTTAGCATTGATGGTCAAAATTTTACTGCCAACAATGTGACCAATGTAGAAGACTTAGCAGCCTACCTTATGGCAAACAATCCAAATATTGAGTTTGCAGAGCCAAACTATATTATGAGTGCATCTCCTACTGATTTCATTCCTAATGACCCAAGTTTGAGCCTTTTATGGGGTTTGAACAATACGGGTCAAACAGGTGGTATTGCGGATGCAGATATTGATGCATTTGAAGCATGGGCAACTACGAAAGGTGACAATGACATCATTGTAGGTGTTTTGGATTCAGGCATTGATTGGACGCATCCTGATTTGGCAGAAAATATCTGGCAAAACTTAGGTGAAGATGCTGATGGAGATGGTGTTACAATGGAAAAAATCGATGGAGTATGGCAATTAGATCCTGGTGATGACAATGGAATTGATGACGACGGAAATGGTTATCCTGACGATTTGATTGGATGGGATTTTGTGGACAACGACAATGAGCCAGAAGATGGCAAGTCACATGGTACACATGTAGCAGGTTCTATTGCAGCTTTAGAAAATGGTGAAGGAATTGTTGGAGTAAGTCCACAAGTTCGCATCATGGTTTTGAGATTTTTGAACAATGATGGTTTGGGAGCAGTTTCAGATGCCATCAGAGGTTTGAATTATGCAATGAGCAAAGGTGCACACCTTACCAACAATAGCTGGGGTGGCACAGGTTTGTCTCAATCTCTTCAAGATGCAATTTCACAGGCAGCAGACGCCAATCAGTTGTTTATTGCAGCAGCAGGTAACAATGCTACAGATAACGATGTGACTCCTTATTACCCTTCAGGATATGATTTGGACAATATTATTGCAGTAGCTGCCTCAGATCAAAGTGATCAATTGGCAGGTTTTTCTAACTATGGTGCAACAAGTGTAGACATTGCAGCTCCTGGTGTAAGTATTTTCAGCACTTTACCTGAAGGAACTTATGGCTCGGGTCAAGGTACTTCAATGGCAACGCCTCACGTAACAGGGACCGCTGTTTTGTTGTGGTCAATGGATCTAACGGCTGACTACTCTACTATCAAAAATGCTATTTTATCTTCTGTTGATGTAGTAGGTAGCCTTGAGGGTTTGGTTGCAACAGGTGGTAGAATGAATAGCAATGGCGCACTTTTGGCATTGGCAGAATGTACAACTGAAGCCAACTTCAATGGCCCATCTGGTGTGGTCTGTCCTGGTACACTTCAAAACTTTGAAAATACGTCATTAGGTGGAGAAACGAACTCTTATGGCTGGTACTTGGCGGATACGCTTTATACAACCGACGAAAATGCAAAAATCACCTTTACTGAGCCAGGAGAACACATGGTCAAATTGGTAGCAACAGGTGATGAAGTAGATTGTGTTAGTGAAATATCTATTCCTGTTTTTGTATCTGGACCTGCGGATGCAGATTTTACTTACAGCACAGGTAGTTTAGCAGTGACATTTGATGCTGTTGAAGTAGTTGAAGGTTATTCTTACCAATGGACTTTCGGTGATGAAAGCGACAATAGCATTGAAGCAAATCCTGTTCATGAATATGCTTTAGCAGGTAGCTATGAAGTAACTTTAGCGATTACAAATTTGTGTAGCGAAACTACTTTTATGACCAAAACTGTTGTCGTAGAAGTGGCGGAGCTTCCAAATTGTCCTATTGCAGAAGATTTTACAGCGATTGATGAGACATTGATGACTTGTAATAATGGAGACGGAAATGTAATCACGCTTCCTACATTGGAAATTGGTGGTGAGTTTGGTGCGAATGCTGTTGCAGTATGGGCGCAGGATGAAACAGATGCTATTCAAGTGAGTATTGGCGAAAACAACGAAGTAACTTTGGAACAACAAGCAGATTGCGAAGTTGGTGAATACCATTTCTACCTAAGCATTTCTTGTACCGAAGACGAAACAGTAACATTAGACGGTGGTCACATTGCAGCCTTTGTTTATGCTATGCCACAAGCTCCAACATTGATAAGAAATGACGATGCTTGTAATTACAGTGTAGTAACGGCTTGTGAATTTGATACCGCTTCCCCAGAGACTATTTTTGTAGAGCAAGGTGGAGAGGCTGGAACAGTTGACATCAGCATCAGCAATGGTGCTTGTATTGAAGAAGTATATACGGTGGAATACGAAGCTTGTCCTGTAGTCGTAGTTGAAGGTTGTCCTGAGGCTGGAGATGTTTCTCCTACTTCTATCGAAATGGAAGGTTGTAGCAATATCATTACGCTTCCTTTTGTAGCGATTGAAGGTGACAATGTAGACAACAGTATTTTGATGTGGAGCATCATTGGCAATCCTGATTTTGAGATTCCATTGGGTCAATCTCCTACCGTAGAATTGCCTGCAAACATGGATTGTGATGCACAAGTATTGGTTTTCCGTTTGGATATCGCTTGTACAACAGATGAAACTGTATTCTTGGATGGCGGCACACTGCAATATACCTTACACCCTGAGCCTCAAGCTCCAACCATAGAAAGAGTAGACGATGAATGTAACTATACCGTTGTTCCTCACTGTGACAACGACATTCTAAGCATGAACCCAGCTGATTTGGTTCAAATGCCTGGTACAGATGCTGGCGAAGTGATTGTAGAAGTAAGCAATGAAGGTTGTAGCAATCCTTACCAATTTTCAGTAGCATTTGAAGAATGCCCACAAGTTTGTCCTGAACAAGAAGAAGTGATTGTAGGAGAAGAAGTACACGAACACTTGTGTAACTCTGACGAAGGAAACATCATCACCTTGTCTTCTACTACGGAGGTAATTGGAGATGCTGTCGAAAATGCAGTTTTTGCATGGAGACAAGTAGAAAATGGTGCGCCTACTGTGGCAGTAGCCGAAGGTGCAACACCAATCGTTCAATTGTCTCAAAACACAGAATGTGGTGCAGTAATATATGAGTTTGAATTGTTCATACAATGTACAAAAGATGAAAACATCAGTTGGTACGGTGGTGCTGCAAGCTATGAGGTGTATCCTCAGCCACAAGAGCCTATGATCGAAATGACACAGGACGAAGCAACAGGTGTTTGTGCTTATGCAGTATTGCCTTATTGTGAGGGAGATGTAGTGAGCCCAGAAGCTTTGGATGAGCAAACACACAATACGCCAGAAGGGTTGGTGGCATTTGAAGTGAGCAATGAAGGTTGTGCAATAGCTACTTTTGAAGTCGTGATGCCTGAATGTCCTACGGTTTGTGTATTGGAAGGTGAGTTTGAAGTGATTGAATTGGAAGAAAGCCTTTGTAACAATGATTCTGAGGAAGGCAATTCTGTAACGCTTCCTGCAAGCAATCTTGAAAGCGAAAATGCAGAAACTGCGGTTTATACTTGGACACAAATCGAAAATGGTGCGCCAATGGTAGAAGTAGCAGCGGGTGCTGAGCCTATGATTTCTTTGGAGCAAAATACGGAATGTGATGCAGTTTCTTATGAGTTTGCATTGACCATCACTTGTAGCAAAGACAGTACGATTAGCTACAATGGTGGAATGGCAGTATTCCATATTTTCCCTACACCTCAAGCACCTATTATCGAAAGAGTAGATGGTGAGGAAGAAGCGGAAGTTTGTGCTTACCAAGTGATTGCAGCTTGTGACAGCGATGGATTGAGCGAAGCAGAGTTTACACAAGAGAATGGTTCTGGTGAAAACATTCGTGAAATCACTGTAAACAATGGCGGGTGGGAACCTACTTTTGAAGTACCTTTTGAAAAATGTCCTGCCTTGCCTTGTGCTTGGATGATTGCAGAAAACACCGTAAAATGTAATGCACCTTCTTATACCATGTGTGTAGAAGCAGTTGATACTTTGAAAGATGTGATTGGATTGAACTTCAAAGTGAGATACCCAGAAGGTACTTCCTTGGTAGAAGCGACTCCGACTACTTATTTCAAACTAAGCGATGATTTGGTGAGCGATGTAAACAACTTGGCGAGCTTTAGCAATGTGAATCCTGATGGTTCTTTGAATGTAGTTATCTATGTGAACAACATGGCAGAAGGTATGATCAATGGCGCAGGTACTTTGGGATGTGTTGAGTTCTATTTTGATGAAGAGCTACACAATGCTTGGCCTGAAGCAACTTTCAGTATTGAAGACTTCCAAGAAGGTTACCTTTTGGAGAGCAAAGACAAATGTGTGGATGATGGATTATTGATTATTGATTTTGATCCTGGTCACGAGTTGGCATTCATGGTGAATGGTGACGAAACCCGTCCTTTGACTGACGATGTAAATAGCCCAATCACAAGCGTCTATACGGCTGACGAAGAATGTATTACTTCAAGTGATGAGAATGCACTTTTGGATGAAAATGGTGCAGCAATCATTGGTTCTTCTGACAAATTCCGTGTAGCTCGATGGGTTGGTTGTGAGCCTTTGAATCCTGTTGTAACAGGTGAGGATGCTTTATTGACTGCAAAAATCGTGGTGAGAGATACAACAGATGGCTATATTCCAAGTATTTATGCTTTGGTTGCGGCGGATGTAAACGACAATGGTACGGTAGATGGAGCAGATATTTCTTTAATACTCGCTCGTTCTGTGGGAAGTCTTTGTCACTACCCTGTACAAGCGGACAAAGATACAAGTGACTGGAAATTTGAGCGTTATGAAGTAACAATGGAAGATCCAGCATGGGCTGTAGATGCCAACTATCCTTATGGATCAGGTGAAGGTGCGGATGCAAGCAATGTACCTTTGGCAAGCCAATGTCACTACACTCCTGAGCCTTTGGGCGACACTTGTGCCTATACTTTCAGCAACTATGTAGCGATTTTGAAAGGTGATGTGGATGATTCTTGGAACCAAGATGCGGCAATGATTGCTGAGGCTCCTGGCAAATTGGTCATCGACCTCGAAAACATGTTGGCTTCTGCAAACGATGACAAGTTCTACATTCCTGTGACTTACAATGGTAATGAACCTATCAATGCAGTAGATTTCCGTTTGTCTGTAGATGCTCAAAAATTGGATATCGAAGAGGTGAGATTGGCAAGCAACAACAATGGCTTGAAAATCAACTATGCTTGGAATAAGCACAACAACCAAGAAATCTTGTTGAGTGCTTATACTTTGGAAGGTCAAATCAACGCTGGCAAACCAGTATTCTACTTGGTGACCAGTACTTCTCCAAATGCAATATCTCCTAATAGCATACAAGCAGCCACTTCTATTTTGAATGGATTACCTTCAAATATTGAAGTAGTTGGCGAGGAAGTACACACGGATATTGACAATGTTGCGAAAGAAAATCACCAACTACGTGCTTACCCGAATCCTGCAAATCATGCTTTGACGCTTGATTTCAGCAGCGAAATGAATGTAGAGTCTGTGACTTATACTGTGTATGATTTCACTGGCAAACAAATTCAACAATATATGACAACAACAAATGCGCCATACCAAGTCAAAACGAATGAATGGATTGCAGGGACTTATTTGATTACTGTCCAAGACAGTCAAGATGGTCAGTTCCTTGCGAGAGAGAAAGTGCTAATTGTTCATTAATGATGGGGCAAAATCATTAAATTGAATGTGGAATAGTAGTAAAAACGGAAGTGTACTTAGGTATGCTTCCGTTTTTTTTGTTTCTTGTATTTAGTTATGAACTTTTACATTGAACACGGAGGCACTGAGACACAGCGTTTTTATTGAAAAAACAAAACCCCAATTTCCTATGACCACTTCAAAACCCATCTATACCAACTTCAAATATGCTTTGACTGTTATTTCATTTCTGTTTCTATCCTATGGTTATGGGCAAGTAACTACTTTCAGCAAAACAATTGATACTACAGGACCAGGTGGAATATTTACAGATACAGGGAAACAACTTATCGAATTAGAAGACAGTAGTTTAGTACTCTATGCTTTTAGCCGTTATCGAGATACAATCTTCCATTCTATAGATGGAGCATCTGTCACAAAAATTGATAAAAGAGGAAACAAAATATGGACAGAAATAATTGAGACCTTATCTCCTCCTTACGCAATTCTACCTGCTAGCCCTAATGGGATTATTCCATGGCATAACAATGGATTTATGATTACAGGAAGCAGTGGAACAGATAGTACCAAGGGGGATTTCTTTTTAATGGAATTAGATGAATACGGCAAGGAACTTTGGTTTAGACATTACGATACTTTCATGACTGAAATGGGTAGTTCAGGCGGTATTGTTCCTACCTCCAATAATGGAATCGCCTTTTTAGGAGATAGAGGAATATTCAACGATTTACCTTCTTGGAACATCTATTTGGTGCAAATGGACAGTTTGGGCAATGTCTTGTGGGATAGAGATATTGGAGGAGATGACTTTGACATTGGATTGAGCATTGCAGTAGATACCGATGGCGGATTTATTTTGGGTGGACACAGTCGAAGTGCGCCTGCTCATGAAGACGGAAATGGTATTGTCGTCAAAACCGATTCGGAGGGCAATGTTTTGTGGCAACAGGTTTATGGAACGGAGAATGGAGATGGAAGTTGTTTGGTCTATCCTGCCAAAGTGCGAGAGGGTTATGTGGCAGGCTGTTATTTGCGGACGATGGTGACGTTTGGCGATTACCCCGATGTGATGCTTATCTATGGTTTGGACGAAAAAGGAGAAATTTTGTGGGAACATCCCTTCAATGCCCGTCCCAACTTCAAAGCCCCCAATGATTTTACCGTTTTGGACGATGGCAGCATTGTGGTCGTGGGCTATGATGAAAATGTGCCGCAAATCAGCGATGAAGAAAACACCTTCAATATCCGCGAATCTTATGGCTGGATGGCAAAATTGGACAAGGACGGTAATCTATTGTGGGAACGTCAATACTACGATGACAAAGCGATTACGCCTTTGATGTATTTGTGGGATGTCGTGCCGACCTTGGATGGAGGTTTGGCAGCTACAGGGACGATTTGGACGAGAGATACGGTCTATTCAGAGGAATTGGACAGCACTTTCTATGTCTTGAATCGGGACATTTGGGTCGTCAAAACGGATGCCGATGGCTGTATGTACCCCGATTGCAGCGATGAAGTGGTTTATACCGACATTGAAGAAATTGGAGAAATTAGCATTTTGCAGATGGATAAAATACCTGCTTTTCAGCTTTTCCCCAATCCTGCCAGACAATTTACCCACCTCTATTTTCCGAATACGCAGATTTTGAAGGGAAAAAAAGCAGTTTTGGAAGTCTTGGATTTGCAGGGAAGAGTGGTTTTTGAACGGGGTTTTGAACAGAAACTGCTAAATGGAAAGGAACTCTCTTTTTTGGAATTAGAGGATTTGCAGGGCGGTACTTATTTGGTGGTGTTGAAAATTGAAGGGAAAGAAGTGTGGACGGAACGATTGGTGGTGGTGAGGTAAGGGTATTTGAACAAGAACCGCTAGATGAAAAGGAACTTTTTTATGTGGTTTTTTGAAAATGATTCACTTCAAATATTGATGAAATCTAAATATTTTTTTGATTCTCTCCTCTGAATGCAAGGGAAGGGCTTTCGTTGTGAGTTCTTTTAAATCTAGCAGTTTTCCGAGTTCTCGGGACAGGCTATGTTCTAAAACCACTACTACACCTTCCCCAAGGTAAAGTGAAAGGTACTGCCCTCACCTTTTACGGAATCAATAGTAATCGCACCGCCATGACGGTCCACAATTCGC
>JBGCDY010000033.1:0-5640 GCA_045105835.1 Chitinophagales bacterium | reverse complement strand
CTGTTGCAGACGCAACAAGTGCATCCGTACAAAAAGGCGACAGCTTCAACTACACCTATGCTGATGATAATGGCTGTACGATTACAGCTACTATTACTTTCAATGTAGGTAGAAAAGTGAGAAGAAGATGTCGTTACACCGCACTGGATGGAGGAAAAACTGATTTGAGTCTTGCTTTCATTGGAGAAGTGAGGGTATATCCGAATCCGTTTGACACATACACTACCATTGATTTTATGGTGAGTGACGATACAGAAGTTGAAGCTAATCTTTATGCCATTGATGGCAGAAAAGTAGCGGAGATATTTAGTGGAGAAGTAGAAGGAGAATCCCTATACAGATGGACACTAAATGCAGCAGACTTACCAACGGCTACCTATATTTTACAAATTGTGACAGCCACAGGAGAAGTTTACATAGACAACATTTATGTTGTTAGATAGATAAGATGAACAATTACACCATAAAGCATGGGATATTTTTTCGGAAGTATCCTGTGCTTTCTTGGTGTTTTTAAATATTTCTCTGATTTATAAACTAACAACAACATGAAAGAAATAAACATACCTACTACAAAAAGAAAATTATTGTTGATAGGCTGGGATGCGGCAGATTGGAAGGCAATCAACCCATTGATTAAAAAAGGTTTGATGCCAAATCTTGCCCGCCTTATCAAAGAAGGAGTAAGTGGTAATTTGGCTACATTAGATCCTCCTCTTTCCCCCATTTTATGGACTTCTATTTCAACAGGTAAAAGACCTTACAAACACGGAATATTGAATTTTACGGAACCTGCTCCAAACGGTAATGGTATTCGTCCGATTCATTCGACAGGCAGGAAGGTCAAAGCCGTTTGGAATATTTTGACACAGCAGCAATACAAAACACACGTCATTGGTTGGTGGCCCAGTCACCCAGCAGAACCTATAAACGGAATCTGTATATCGAACTTTTACCAAAAAGCTACAGCAAATTTGGGAGAGGAATGGCCGATGTTGAAGGGAACGGTACACCCTGCTTCAAAAGCTGATTTTTACGCCAAGTTGCGAGTACATCCAGGAGAACTTTCGGAGGCACATTTGTTGCCATTTGTACCAAAAGCTGCCGAGATTGACCAAGAAAAAGATAAACGGTTGTATGCCGTAGCAAAGATTATTGCAGATTGTGCAAGCATCCAAGCTCCTGCAACCTATATTTTAGAAAACGAGGAATGGGATTTCATGGGAGTTTACTTCGATGGAATTGACCATTTTGGACACGGATTTATGAAGTACAATCCTCCTCGCAGACCACATATTCCTGAAAAAGACTATGAACTCTACAAAAATGTCATCACAAGTGGTTATCGCTACCACGACATGATTTTAGGGCGTTTGCTACAATTGGCAGGTGAAGAGGCAACAGTGATGTTGATATCTGACCATGGTTTTCATCCTGACCATTTGCGTCCAAAAGAAATTCCAAAAGAACCTGCGGGGCCTGCTTTGGAGCATAGTCCCTATGGAATTATTTGTATGAAAGGTCCAGGTATCAAGAAAGGAGAGCAAATTTTTGGTGCAAACCTACTGGACATCACTCCCACAATTTTGGCTTTGTATGGCTTAGAAGTAGGACGAGATATGGATGGTAAGGTCTTGGTCAATGCTTTTGAAGAGAATATTCGAATCAAAAGCGTGGATTCTTGGGATGACATTGCAGGAAATAGTGGACAGCATCCTTCAAATATTGAGGAAGATGAAGAACAGGCAAAAGAGGCTTTGCAGCAGTTGGTAGATTTGGGTTACATCGAGAAACCTGACGATGACCCCAAAAAGGCAATTGAAAAAACAGTCAACGAAAGTCAGTTTTATCTTGCAAGAGCCTATATAAATGGCAACAAAGTAGCAGAGGCTATTCCAATTTTAGAAAAACTATTCCAAGGTGACATTACTCAAACTCGGTATGGCGTACGCCTAGCAAGTGCCTACCAGTTTATAGGAGAAAATGCGAAAGCAATGGAAGTAGTGGAGATAGTGAAAGAACAGATATTGGAAGATACACCTGATTTGTTGCTATTAGAAGGAAGCATCTTGATGGGATCACACAAGTTTCGTTCTGCAATGAAGAAATTCAAACAAGCAGAAACAATCAATCCCAACTTAGCGAGCCTACATTTGCAGATTGCGAAGAACTACATCCTATTGAAGCAATGGAAGGATGCCGAACGAGCATTCAAGAAAGAAATCCAAAACGACAAAGACTCCGCAGAAGCCTATCATGGATTAGGAATTACCTACCTTAATCAAAACCAGTTGGAGACAGCCGTAGATAGTTTGCTGACAGCGGTAGATTTACAATACACGATGCCTTTGGCACATTACCATTTGGGAGAAGCCTTGTACCTTATGGGTGAGAAAGAAGAAGCTGCAAAAGCCTTTGAAGTTTGTTTGAGATTGGTGCCTAATATGCAGAGTACACTGATGTGGCTGGTACGTATCTATAAAGAAACCAAAAATATAGAACGATTGGAATGGCTCAAATCAACTTATCAAAAACCACAAGAAAACCACACAATTACCATTGTTTCGGGTCTGCCAAGATCTGGAACCTCCATGATGATGCAGATGCTTCACAATGGAGGTATGAATACATTTACAGATGGCAAACGAGAAGCAGATAACAACAATCAAAAAGGATACTACGAACACGAAGCCATTAAGACTTTGATGCGAGACAAAAAGGTAATGAATACAGTAGGGGATAAAGCCGTCAAGGTGATTGCCCAACTACTTTCACACCTACCTGCCAAGTTTAGCTACAAAATTGTCTTCATGGAACGTGACTTGAATGAAGTGATTCACTCCCAAAATCGAATGTTGAATAATTTGGGAAAACCAAAAACCAAAGACAACAATCGACAGCTAAAGAACATTTATCAAGACCAATTGCAGCAAGTTAAAAAATGGGCAACACAATCCTCTAAAGTAGAAGTACTGTATGTAAAATATTCGGATGTGATTAAGAACCCTTTACAACAAGCTATTCGAGTAAACGCTTTTTTGGATTTCGATTTAAACGTTTCGTCTATGGCAACAGTAGTAGATGCCAATTTATATCGTGAAAAAATGGCTTTGATTCAATAAGCTGCAAAAGAAAAATATTTATCTAATACTCATAAAAATAGTAACACAATGAAAGAACACTATCCTTTATCCAAAGAGGCGGACAATCCTATCAAAAAGCGATTGGCTGCTTATTCTTCCATGGCAGCTACCTTTTTGGCATTGGCTCCTACCGCTGATGTAAATGCAGAAATTAAGTCTCTTGATGTTTCTGCTGGCCCTCCTAATCAACAAGTTTATTCTGGTCACAAGGCTCAGGTTTATGCAATAGATATGAATGGACTATCAGTTAATCCATTATCAGGTCTAGATACTAATGCAGAAGTATGGTTAAAGCTAAACGAAAATAGCACTGTGGCATCCTCCGACTCAAAACTTGCAATCAGTCAGGGAATTCCAGTATTCGACAATATAAAATTCGTGGGAAACATATATATAACCAGTAGCTTTTCCACTTATGCAATACCTCTTGCAAACCAACTAAATACCAGTGATTTGATTGGGCCTAATTATAATGACATAGTAGGTAAAACAGATACAAATGTTGGGTTTGTAAATTTTTTAAATGGAGGAGCTACCACTAATGCCACTGGTGGAGATGGAGTCGTTTTAATAGATAACTACTACGGAATAGCAAACTGGAACAATACTGATACCAAATTCTTAGGTGTCAAATTCGAAATAGCAGGAGCAACCCACTATGGATGGATTGAATTAACTGTTGACACTGCTCCTCCTGGCGGAGTAGATGAATTAGCTTTTGCCGTCACCCGTTTCGCTTACGAAACCTGCCCCAATACTCCAATTGCAGCAGGCGAGACCGTCAACAGTCTTGGAAATTGTGACAATGATGTTCCTACTTTATCAGAATGGGGATTGATTACCTTAGCCATCTTACTAATGAGTTTCGGAACGCTTTATATAGGTAGAAGAGAAGAAGAACTCATTGGAGGAGGTAGTTCAGGAAGTAATGTCAATGTTGGAGCCTACTGGCAAAAACCTCCTTTTGTTTGGGCGATCTTCAAAAAAACCCTATTGGCAACTGGTGGATTAGCAGCCATAGCAGGAGTTTTGAGCTACTTAGTTTATGGTACGATTGCGGCGGTTGATATAGCAGGTACAGCGATTGCAGGACCATTATTTGCTTACTTGATGCACTTATTGTGGATTTTTGAAGGAAACAAAAAAGAAGATAAATAATATCCAGAAACCAAAAATAAAATCAATTACAAAATGAAAAATAAATCTTTTTACATAATTTTTATGCTACTGCTTACACTCTTGGCAAGCAGTGCTGTTGTTGCTCAATCCCAATCTGTAAGAGCATTCAGAATGATGCCTCCTCAAGAGAAAGCCGAGTTACAAACAAAAGTAACCTCTGAACGACTTGGCTTAAACGAGACACAGCAAGAATCCATACAAGCTATTTATCTGAAGTATACACAAAAACGAGTAGCACTACGTAAGCAAATGAAGCACTCTCCAGAACGTAAGGAGTTGATGCGTAAGATGAATCAATCTCAAGCTCGTGAGATCAAAACTGTTTTGAGTGAAAGTCAAAGAGCTACTTACACTAAAATTCTGTCAGGAGAAGCGCAAAAACTAAATTTTAGAAGTAGAATGAGTGTAGAGTAATTAGTTAGCTATACAGGTGGTCTTAAGCGTTGGAGTGTTTAGTTAAAATATTTAGCTAAATTGCGCCAACGCTTTTTTTTGTCCAAAAATAACAACCAATGATAAATCAAATCCAAAAAATAGCCGTCATCGGCGCAGGCACAATGGGTGCAGGAATCGCCCAGTTGGCTGCAATAGCAGGATACCCCACTCTTTTGTTTGACATTCAGGAAGAAGCCTTGGTGAAAGGAATGCAAACCATCACCAAAAACTTGAATGGTGCCATCAAACGGGGAAAATTGAGCATTGAAGCGAAGGAAGCAGCTCTTCAAAACATTCGCACAACCAGTGATTTTCAAGACTTACAAGCAGATTTCATTATTGAAGCGATTGTCGAAAAATTGGAGGTCAAAGTGAAAGTTTTCCAAGATTTGGCAGCCATCAATTCTCCCCAAACCATTTTGGCGAGTAATACTTCTTCTATTCCCATCACTCGCATTGCCGCCCAAATCCCAAATCCCGAACGAGTGATTGGAATGCATTTTTTCAATCCTCCACACATTATGAAACTTGTAGAGGTCATTTTGGGTGCAGCTACTCATCCTACGATTGCAGAAACGGTGAAAGCTTTGGCGGAAAAAATGGGTAAAACGGCAGTGATGGCGAAGGATGCACCAGGATTTATTGTCAATCGAGTAGCCCGTTCTTTTTATTTGGAGAGTTTGAAGATATTGGAGGAACAGGTATCTGACATTGAAGGGATTGATGCCATTTTAGAATCTTGTGGTTTTCGGATGGGCCCTTTTAAGCTGATGGATTTGATTGGGATAGATGTGAATCACTCTGTTTCGGAATCTATGTATGCTTCGTTTTACAATGAAGCTCGATTTCGTCCGAGCCGAATTCAACGACAAAAAGTGGAAGC
>JBGCDY010000032.1:0-3033 GCA_045105835.1 Chitinophagales bacterium | reverse complement strand
AGTGCCATTCTGGTGGACACAGGTTCGACCCCTGTTGAAAACAACATTGTTGGGCGCATGGAAGGAAAGACCGTGCGCCTTTTTTTTATTTTCTACCTTCAAAACTTGTGATGCACACTCAATTGCATCTGTCCTTTTGTCCAATTATCTGTAGCCTGTTCCATGAATCCCAATTGAATTCTCAGCGTATTTTCGAGACAGTAACCCAAGGCTGTATAACGCCTATTCCTATCAAAAACCTCCACCTCTCTCCCATCTCCAATTTCTCTTTCGCCATTGATAAACAGTTCGTTGTAGAAAGCAAGGTAAAACGTTCCTTTCTCCATTTCCATTTTGTTGAGTAGAACATTCACAAATAGGTTGTAGCGCCAGCGGGTTCTGAAATCTTGGTTTTCTACGAACCGTTGTTCATAACGAAAACGATGGGTAAGGTGAATGCGTTTTCCTATTTTTTGAGGTAGCAGTGCTTCTTGGTAAATCCGACTTTCGGAGGTCGTATTTTTGGAGTCACCAAAAGCTCCTGTGGTGATGTTTCCGTAGCCCAAAGTTAATTTTACTTTGGTGTTATTGGGTACGTAGGTAAGTCCACCTCGAAGTAATAACTGCTCAAGGTCTCCTCCAAAATTCCAATTTCGATGTTGAACATCTCCTTGCAATCCCCAAGGACCATCCTTAAATGTAGTATTCCAAAAATACATATACCATGCTCCCAATTGCCCTTCATCTATTTGAGCGTTTGCTTTTGGAGAGAACAGATTGCAGGTGATGCATACCAATACAAACGTAAGTAGTTTTTTCATAAGCCCTTTTTTACCACTTACAACACATAACCGAACCAATGGTTTTCTATTTTGGGGCTATGATATAACTTGTTTTTTTAAACTATTCGTAATGGGCTAAATGGAAATAAGGCCTCACTTCAACAGCAAGGCACATCAATAGGGAAGATTTCTATACCCATTTATTGATGAGAAGCTTCATGCTCCAACAACCACTTCTTCCGTTCCAAACCACCCGCATATCCCGTCAAATTCCCATTCTTACCAATCACCCGATGACAAGGAACCACAATTGCTATCCGATTGCAGCCATTCGCATTCGCCACAGCCCGCACCGCTTTGGGTTTATTTAATTTTTCGGCTTGAGCTTGGTAAGAACGGGTTTTGCCGTAGGGAATGTTCAATAATTCTTGCCAAACACTTTGTTGAAAATCTGTTCCAGGCGTATGTAGAGGCACATCAAAAATTTGGCGGCTGCCTGCAAAATATTCTGCCAACTCCCGTTTGACCTGCAAAATATGGGCATTTTCCCCCGCAAGAATCGTCGCATTTAGGCGTTTCTGCAAATCCCGAAATTCAGTTTCCAGCATTTTGCGCTCCACAAACTCCAACAGACACAAACCTTCATCGCTTGCACAGGCAAACATGGGCCCAATGGGCGTGGTCAATCGGCTGATGTAAATGAGATTTTGTCCCTTGCTCTGTTGGGGGGATTTTCCGATGACTTTTTTGAAGGTATAGCCAAACCCACTCAAAGATTCATAACCCGTATCAAAAGCAGAATCGGTCACTTTTTTGCCTTTTTTGACTTCCTGAAAAGCGATATTGATGCGAATCATGCGCTGATAGGCATGGAAGGTCATACCATAATGTTTGTTGAACCAACGCCTCAAAGCTTCTGGACTCAAACCATTTTGGCGCAGCATATAATCGGTGATTTTTTCTTTGGGGCTTTTGGTGACCATTTGAACCGCCTTCAAAACCTCTTCAGGAGCTTGGTCAGCATTTTCGGTGGGTTTGCAGATTTTGCAGGGACGATAGCCATGTTGCAGCAGTTCTTTGACTTCTGTATAAAATTCTACATTCTCGAATTTTGGTTTTCTGGCTCGGCAGGTAGGAATACAAAAAATCCCTGTGGTTTTTACACCTGCATAAAAACTGCCAATGAATTGGGCATCTCTTTCGACCAGAGCCTGATAGTATTTTTGGATGTCGGCGGGGTTTTGGATGTGCATATTGGTGAAAATTGTTTGGTGATTCTCCATGAGAAAAAGCTCCTAATAAACTCATTCCCTAAATAAAATAAGTGCCGTATTTACCTGACTGCAAAGAAAGAGGAATTCCTCCTCCGCTGCAACCGAAGATTGGACAAGTATTTTTTTTGCACATCAAAAATGGTACTACTCTCCAAAATAATCCCTCAAAATCAAAAATCGTTCCCCTAAAACTTCACCACCAATCTCGCATTGATTCTCCTTGCAGTCAATTGATTTGGTACACTATAAATCACTTCACCCGAACCATCTGCCGCCAAAGCTTTGATATAACTGTAAGAAACGGTATTGTTTACACCCAAGAGGTTGAAGATTTCGAGGGAAGCCCAGACACTTTGGAAGCGTCGGAGGGGATGTTTTTCGTACATCTGTCGGCGCATGTCTTTGAAGTCGAACAACATGGCAGAAAAACCGATGTCGATACGACGGTAAGAAGGAATCTTGAAGAAGCCACGAAGGCGTGGGTTACTATTTGCAGGGTTGGTTGCCAAGCCCGAACCAAACAACAATCGAAGGTGCATTTTCAGTTTTTCATTGCCAGGAATCTGGTCTTGAAAAAACATTCCAAATGTCACCCTTTGGTCGGTAGGTCGGCGGACATAGCCCACTTCTACACTCATCGTATCAACGACTTCCCTGTCCTCACTTGTCAAAACATCTTGCCCTGCGGAATTCAAAAATTGTAGGTAAAAATCATCTTGTAAATCCTCCTTTGTTTGCATAATAGAAAGACTGACCCAAGAATCCGTACCAGGTACAAACTCCCCATTCAACCTAAAATCAATCCCTGTGGCATATCCCACAGCTTTGTTTTCAGCAAAATAGCGAATCAACAAATTGTCCAAATCATAAGGCACCAAGTCCCACATTTCCTTGTAGTAAAGTTCGGAGGTAAATTTGAAGGGACGTTTCCACATATTGAAAATAAAATCACTTCCCAAAACAACATGCAGCGATTTTTGCGCCTTCAAATCTCGATT
>JBGCDY010000031.1:0-17820 GCA_045105835.1 Chitinophagales bacterium | reverse complement strand
GAAGGTGTTTGCTGCAATAAGAAAGGAACATCTTGTCCCAAATTGAGGCTTTCAATTTCTTCTTTGTTCAATTCTGAATAGGTCGTAGCCGTATTTTTTGAAGCTCTTGTAGAAGCGACAATCACCTCATCCGAAAGGATTTCTGCAATCGGTAAAGCCACCCTCAACTCGATGTCTTCTATCAGTTCAATTTCTTTTTTGTAGGTCTGAAAACCAATGAAACTGATTTGGAGTTGGTAAGTGCCAGTCCGCAAATTTTCTAAGCGAAACTGTCCATTTTCGTCTGTAACCGTTCCTCCAAAGGTATTGGTCAATACAATGTTTGCGCCTACAATAGGGTCGGCTTCTTCGGTGGTGACCGTTCCGAAAATGGTGTGTTGGGCATGACTTGAAATAGTGCCTATGCCAAGGAAAAAAACAATGATAAGGTTCTGAATAAGGTATTTCATTTTAACGATTGTGAGACTTCATTGAAGCATGAGAAGTCTTCAATGAAATCAAATTTGTAAATGAAATTGAAGTAAAAAGGAGAGAGAAATATTGAATGAAATACGTGGACAGTTAGCTTAGGGCTATTGGATATCAACAAATTCAAATAAAAGCTTGCAGGTAAGCAAAACACATTGAATTTTAAGAATGATTCCTCCCATCAAACAAGCATTGGTCATTCTTTGTGAATATACCTTGCTTTGCTGTCTCAACAGTAGTTCCCTGCGTCGGTACTAACCGCATCAGGTTCAATGGGTATTATCTCAGCTTCAAATGATTTTTTGAAGCACCCCTTACTGCAATTTTTTAATTATTGTCGGTGCAAAGATACACCAAGAAATTTTCTTGTTTGTTTTTTTGTTCAAGAATTGAAGTAAATCTATATCAACCTGCAAAAAATAACTTTGTATTTTGAACGGTTATTTTTCTGGTGCAGTCATTACCCGCTTCAACCAATACCTCAATACAAACATTCCCAAAAATAAGTACAACATATAGCTGATGAACCGCCAAACGGTAATCACTATCAAACGCAATCCATCATCAACTTGATTGGTGCCATTCATAAAAAAATCGGAGAGCAAACTGTGAACCGAACCTTCCGCCACTCCACTGCCACCAGGTGTAGGGGCGAGTATCATCAAAATGAATATAATCAACTGACGACCAAATAGTAATAACTGACTCCCTACGGTGGTCAATCCAATCAAAACACAGTTGAGGATGAAGAACCGCAATCCCCAAGCGGCAAATGTAGATCCCATGCCTCCCATCCAAAAAGAGATTTTTTTCCCTTTCAAGCCATTTGAAGCCACAATCATATCATCTCCCACTTGCACTGCTTTTTCGCTCCACCTATTGAAGAAAGGAAGCCCTGTAACTTTGACAATGAGCCATTTGAAACTTTTGGGGCTGATAAACAAGCCATAACCAATGGCAGCGGTGTATCCAACCATTACGCCATAAGCCAACATAAAGGAGTATATCCACGCTGAACTTACTGCAAATTCGCCTTCATTTATGGGGGTTAATAAAATTTCTCCCAAAACCATCCACAATAAAGGAATCCCTGTCAAAAAGAATAAACCGTCTAAAAACAAGGTGGATAAAATGACCGAAAGGGTTTCGCCTCCGCTAATTTTTTCTTTGGTGATGAGGTATAAAGAGATGGCTGTTCCTCCTACTACGGAGGGGGTTACGGCAGAGCCGAATTCCCAGAGACTGATGATGTCAAAGCTTTGTTTCCAGCTTAACTTATTGCCAGTCAGCAATCTGATTCGGTACATCAAGGCAAAGTGTCTGACAACTACACACAAGACTGCCATACCAAACCAAAAGGCAGTTCCCAGTCGCCATTCGATGTTGTTGAAAGCACCAAATTCAAAATCTTTGATGAAAAGGGCTACAACTATTCCGACACTAATCAATATCGGAATGATTACTTTATTGGGATTCAGTGTACCTAAAACTTCTGCGGATGGTGGCTGATTTGATATGGACATGAATACGAAGTAAATCAAAATTTAAAATGAAAACCCAAGAGATTTTGGTTTTCAATGGTTAATATTTTCACAATGTCAATGTATTTTGTCATTGCAGAAAGACGTTCATTGAAGTCTAATGCTCAACAACATTTTTGCGTACCCAAAAGTTGTTCATTCCTAAACCAACCCTCAGATACAAGCGTTTTTCTTGTGCCATTTCGAGCATTGCTAACAAACGAAAAATGGCGTGAACACGATTTGCGCAAGCTATAAAAAGTTGTTGAAAGTTCAACTCTTTTTGTGTATTAATTAATTTTGCCAATGCTTCTTTTTGGTTTCTAATCGTGTAAGGGTAACGCACAACTTCGTGCTTGACCTCTTTCTTACGCTCTTCAAAACGCTGCAAAACTATATTGAAGACGCTCATAAGCTTGTAAAGGTTGATAGCCTCTAAGTCATTTTCATTACTATATTGCTGATAGATTTGTTGGGCTTCGTATTCGGTATTACCTCGTTCGAATCGTTCTGCTCTGGCTTGTTCCAATACCCTCAATTCTTCAACAACTGTTTTGTATTGTTTGTACTCCAATAAGCGTTTGACCAATTCTTCTCTCGGATCTACCTCCTCACCTTCTTCGTTGAGTTCTTTTCGGGGAATCAACATTTTGGCTTTGATTCTCATCAAGGTAGCAGCGACTAAAATAAACTCGCTTGCCAACTCAATGTTCAACTGCTCCATTTGGTGCATATAGTGCAAAAAATCACGGGTAAGTTCGGCTATCGGAATGTCGTAAATATCCAATTCATCCCGTTCGATAAAGAACAAAAGGAGGTCAAAAGGGCCTTCAAATTGGGGTAATTTTATTTGATAATTCAATGGCTAAAAAAATGAATTATGAACAATAAGGAATGAATGAAAATTAAAATAAGAATGAAAGTCAAAAAACACTTCAATATCAGTTTTTATGAAGTGATATTTGTAAACTTATTTTTGAAGTGTTTCTAAGTGAAGCCTTCAAAACAGTGGAAGCTGCAAAGGTAGTGGAAATTTGGGGATTGAGAATTGTAGGTTATTGAAGTATTACGAAACCTCTGTTTCTTTTGACAAGACATTGAAGATTATAAGAAAAAATCATTCGATTGTCATTTGCATTTTAATTCTCATTCTTTAGTAGTATTTTTGCAGTATGACAAATGAAGAGCTACAAATATTGGAGCAAAATTGGACTCAATTGCAGGAAGAGTTGGCCGAAAATTTTGGTCAAAAACCTGATTTGCAGTCTCTTTTATTCCTCATTGGCATTCAAGAATTGGGACAGTTGCACCGCAAATTCTCTAAAGAACAAAAACAAGATTTGATGCACATTGCAGTGTGTCACCTTATGAGTTTGAAGGGGTATTTTGAATTGACCCATAGGGACGAGCAAGGTTGGCCACATTACAAGGCCCTTCGTCCTCCTCCTGAACAGGACAAAGGAGTGGAGCAACAAGAGCTACTATTGAAGCAATTGGTATTGAGGTATTTCGAAATAAACAATCAAACAATTTAACAATGAAACAATTATTCTACACCCTTTTGGTATGTTTAACTTTTATGAGCTGTAAAAGCAACCAGGCTCCTACTGCTGCTGATGACGCTGCAACTACGGACGAAGGAATCACCATTACTGTTGATGTTTTGGCAAATGACAAAGATGAAGTAGAAGGCTTGAACAACAGTAGTTTGAAGCTGACTAAGGAACCTGCAAACGGTACTGTCAAAATTTGGAACGGAAAGGCTCGTTATACTCCAAAGGCGGGTTTTACGGGTGCAGATGAAGCCACTTATGAGGTATGTGACAAACACGAATCGAAGCCTGCTTGTGCGACTGCAAAAATAAGTTTCACTGTTGAAAGCATGAAAAAGATAAAAATCAGTACCGATATGGGTGATATGGTGGCAGTTTTGTACAACCGTACTCCTCAACACCGTGATAATTTCTTGAAATTGGCAGGTGAAGGTTTCTTCAATGACCTACTTTTCCACAGAGTTATCAACAATTTCATGATTCAAGGTGGAGATCCTCAATCAAAAGGCGCAGAAGCGGGCAGACCTTTGGGTGCAGGTGGACCAGGTTATACCGTTCCTGCTGAGTTTGCATTCCCTGATTTGTTTCACAAAAAAGGTGCATTATCAGCTGCTCGTCAAGGCGACAATACGAATCCTCAAAAAGCTTCCTCTGGTTCACAATTTTATGTGGTTCAGGGTAAAAAAGCTATGCCACAGGAATTGCAGCAATTGGAACAACGTTTGAACACCAAATATACTCCAGAGCAAATAGAGACTTACCGAACTACAGGAGGTACGCCTTTCTTGGACAGCAATTACACTGTTTTTGGAGAAGTAATTGAAGGTTTGGATGTGATTGACAAAATCGCAACAGTGGAAACTGCTCCTGGCGATCGTCCTGTTGAAGATGTCAAAATGACGATTACAGTAGTTGAGTAAAACACAACTCATTGATTTAAAACAGAAAAGGGGTTTAAGCGCATTTGGCTTAAACCCCTTTTTTTGATTCTTTCTTCTTCATTTTCAATAGTTTTCGGCTCACTCTTTCTTAAATTATTTGGGAATTTCTGAAAAACATCTATTAATTCATTTTTCCTCCAATTTTACCTTCCCCTTATTTGAAGCTCAACAATGGAATTCTTGTATGGAATGCCATTTTTTTGGTGTAACTAACTCCAAATAGTTTTTGGAAAAAAGTACGTTTGTGGGTTTGCATCACCAATATATCCACATCGTTTTCCTCAATATATTCATCTACTGTTTTCAAAATATCCAAGCCCTCCAATACTTCAAAGGTCAGTTTTGGCGCATCTGCAAAATGACTGCAAAGTTTTGATATGCGTTCACCAAGGAATGGATTGTGGGCTACATTGACGTGAATACAATGTAGTTCAGCATTGAAAAGCTTTGCAAGTTCGAGTGCTTTTGCGATTGCATCTTCTTGTAATTCATCAAAGTCCGTAGCAATTGCCATTTTGCGAATTGGACGGTATTGAGCATTTTTTGGGACAGCCAAAACAGGTACATTTGCTTGTTCAATGACCGATGCGGTATTGCTGCCCAACAAAGTTCCAATCAAGCCGCTAGCTCCCTTTGTTCCCATGACAATCATATCCGCATTTTCCAGCATTGCTTTTTCGAGTACTGTATCTACTGCAGTGCCTTCATACATTAAGTGATTGACTTCCACACCTTCTAAGTGTTCTTTCACTGCTTTTTCGTGCATGGTTTTGGCTGCTCGTTTGTAGTCATTCCATTCTTCCATCTCTTGGATATCGTGCATTTCTGTCAAATCCATAGCGGTATGTTCAAGAGTACTCACAGGAACTGTGAGGGGTAGGTAAGCATGTAAAGTGGTAATATTTGCTTGTAGTTTTTCTGCTAAATGAAGTGCATAGGTGTAAGCATTTTGTGCATTTGCAGAAAAGTCGGTTGGAAATAGAATCTTTTTCATTGGAGTATGTTTTTGTTTTTAGAATCATCTTTCAGCAAATCATTGCTTTCAATACCTCAAATTTCAACCATTTTTTCCCACCATACCATGATTAATATCAACCTTAAAACTGATACTCCTCACCTTTTTTGCAGCCCCATATCATTGCAGTAAAAACAGAAATGAGGGAAATTGCAGGTATTAGAACAGTATTCTATTATCCAACACAAAAAACACCATCATGATTAAAATACTTGTGCCAACCGACTTTTCAACTTGCGCTAATAATGCCGTTGATGTTGCCCTTCAAATTGCGAATCAATTAAATGGAGAGGTTCATTTTTATCACAGAATGGATTTACCCAATATTTGGAATGAATTGAGTGTAGAAGAAAAAACTGCATTTACAGAGACTCAAGTCAATATCAAAAAAGCGCATGAAGCCTTGAATCAACTCGAAAAACGGTCTAAAAAAGCTTATCCCAAGGTAAGGATTACCACTACTTTTTCTCAAGGTCATTTGATTAACACAATTACGCAATATGTTGATGCATTTGACATTGACTTGATTGTGATGGGTTCGCATGGTGCAAGTGGTATCAACGAATGGTTGATTGGGTCGAATACCCAAAAAGTGGTTCGATTGGCACATTGTCCCGTTTTGACCATCAAAAATTCGATTGAGAAAATTGACTTTAGCCACATTGTTTTTGCAGCCAACTACGACAGCAACCTAAAACCTGCTTTTCGCCAACTGATTGATTTTGCCCGTCTTTTCAATGCACACATTCACCTCCTTACTGTAGATACACCCAGTTTTTACCAAGAGCCTCAATATGCAGTAATAGAAAGTATGGAGGAATTTAAGCAGCTATGTAAGGAGAAAGTTGAATGTAGCATTCATCATTTTGAAGACTTAAACACATTGCAGGGAATCAAACATTTTTCAGAGGAATTCGATGTCAAAATGGTGGCTATGGCTACACATGGCAGGAAAAAATTGGCGAGAGCCATTATGGGAAGTTTGACCGAAACGGTGGTCAATCACTTAGAAATCCCTGTATTGAGTATCAACCTCAAGGCTATATTGGAAGTCCCAGAAAAGAGAACACCTCCTTTTATTCACAAAACCAATGAAAGAGTGTCTCCTACAATTGAAGCGACGTTTCGGTGATAAAGGACAGGAAAAAGGCTGATACACATCATTGAAGTGCTTTCCTACATAGCCTATCTTTGTGGTATCAAGAAATTGATAATCAAATTATTATTCAAAATAAAAATACACGGTCATGGAATACAATATGAATTTTACAGACATTGGAATTCACTACGCATTGATGATGATTTTTGTGATTATTGGTGGTGCACTTCAATCTTTTGCATGGACATTATTGGGTTTTGCCTTTTTTTTAGTGGCGATTACTGGCTGGAGTCCCATGTTTTCTATACTAAGAATCAACCATTGCAAAAAAGAAGAACAACATTAGAAGTAAAGAAGAACAAGGCAATGGTTCTTTGGTGGTAGTTGTAATTAAAAAATGGCTAAATAGAGGTTGAAACCTCTCATTTAGCCATTTCATTTATAGGCTGATTCCGAAATAAAAAGTGCGAATTTAGTACTTCAAAAAATGTTCGATATTAACATTTTCACCGCCTATCATTTTAAACAAATCGTATTCGATTTCTACTCGGTTTGCATCCTTTTCATACTTCGCTTCTGTACCTTCCACCTTCAATTTTTTCACCTTTTTGGGCAAGTGGTAAATCACCTTATAAGTAGGTGTGTTCAACATACCCATAAACCCCTTCAATTGTTCCATGTCTAATTCTGTATCTCCAAACAATTCGGAATCTTCATCGGGATCCATATATGTTTTTCGGTAGAGTTTTTTGCCCTTTATTTCATAGGTACTTCCCATTGCCCCAAAAAACTTGTCATCTTCCTTTGAAGTCGAAATAGCCTCATTTAGTGCCTTTACATTCTCAAAAGTATAAGACACCGAATAGATATAATCTCCATCGCTGTTGGTACTTATATTTGAAATACCTTTCACCGTTTTGAGTTCATCCAAAGAAGAAGTCATACCTCTTTCTACTTCGCCCGTCATTTGTTTGACCGAATCTGGCATAAAAGCGGCAATCATTCCCATCATTTGACTCATATCAACGGTGGTTTTATAAGTTCCTGACCCATTTCGGTTTACTGCTACTTCTTCAATGATATTGAAGCAACTGGTCATTGCAAATGAACACACGATTGTCAATAAAAAAAATAAACGCTTCATCTAAAACGATTTTTAAAATTAAGGATATTAAATTAAGGCATTTCCTCAAAATTGCTATTTATTAATTTGAAAATGCCTAAAACAAAGGTACACAAAAGCACCTGCAAATGTAGAACGACACCTACTATACATAAGTTCCAGAGGACTTCTTCAATAGCCCACAAAAGCCTGACAAAATTCCTCATTTTTCGCTGAAATAATGGTAAGTTTGTTACTCCTATAAACGTCACAACATGGAAGCAACAAACTTGATAAACATCGCTTACGAACGAAAAGCACACCACTCCGATGATTTACTCTTAGACCTCTACATTTCGCTGCTATTGCCTCGAATGATTGAAGAAAAGATGCTGATACTATTGCGAATGAACAAGATAAGCAAATGGTTTTCAGGCATTGGTCAAGAAGCCATTGCAGTAGGAGTCGCCAAAGCTCTCCGCAAAGATGAGTACATTCTACCCATGCACCGCAATTTGGGGGTATTCACCTCTCGACAAATTCCACTCGAAAGGCTCTTTTTGCAGTGGCAAGGAAAAGAAGGCGGTTTCACACAAGGTCGTGACCGTTCTTTCCACTTTGGGAGCAATGAACACCACATTGTCGGCATGATTTCTCATTTAGGCCCCCAACTTTCTGTGGGGAGCGGCATTGCTTTAGGTACTTTATTGAAGGAGGAAAAAAAAGTAACCGTGGCTTTTTCGGGAGAAGGAGGCACCAGCGAAGGGGAATTTCATGAAGCCCTCAATGTAGCTGCCGTTTGGCAATTGCCCATCATTTTTGTGGTCGAAAACAATGGCTATGGACTCTCCACTCCGACAAGCGAACAGTATTTCTGCAAAGATTTGGCGGATAGAGGAGTTGGTTATGGAATGGAAGCCCGAAAAATTGATGGTAACAATATTTTGGAGATGTATGACACCATTTCAGCATTGGCAAACGACCTTCGAGAAAATCCACGCCCCATCTTATTGGAGTGCATGACTTTCCGAATGCGAGGGCATGAAGAAGCTTCTGGAACAAAATATGTGCCCCAAGAATTGATGGACAAATGGGCGCAAAAAGATCCTTTGAAGAACTTTGAAAATTTCTTGTTGGCAGAAAAAATTTTGGATGAAACCATTATTAAAAACCTTCAAAATGAAATCAAAATCCGTATTGAAAAAGGCTTGGAAATAGCTTACAATACGCCGAGTCCTACTGTAAACTTGGAAAAAGAAACCAGTGAGATTTTTGACACTACGATTTCTTCCACTACAAAACCTCCTCAAAGCTCTACAACAAGTCCAAAGCGTTATATCGAAGCTATTTCGGATGCCTTGCGACAAGCGATGCAACAACACCCAAGCTTGACATTGATGGGACAGGACATTGCAGACTATGGCGGTGTATTCAAAATCACCAAAGATTTCACTGATTTGTTTGGCAAAGACAGAGTAAGAAATACGCCTTTGTGTGAATCTGCCATTGTGGGTATTTGCCTTGGTTTGTCCATCAAGGGCTGCAAATCCATGGTCGAAATGCAGTTTGCAGATTTTGCGACTTGCGGCTTCAATCAAATCATCAACAACCTCAGTAAATCGCATTACCGTTGGGGGCAAAATGCTGATGTCGTTGTGCGAATGCCCGCAGGTGGCGGTGTTGGAGCAGGACCTTTTCACTCCCAGAGCAATGAAGCGTGGTTCTTTCACTCTCCTGGTCTCAAAATCGTTTACCCGTCCAATCCTTACGATGCAAAGGGCTTACTATTAGCGGCTTTTGAAGACCCGAACCCTGTGATGTACTACGAACACAAGGCGCTTTATCGCCGCCCAGAATTGGAACAAGACATCCCAGATGAGTCTTATACCATCGAAATTGGTAAAGCAAATTTGATTAACAAAGGCAAGGATATCAGTATCATCACTTATGGTTTGGGAGTGCTTTGGGCAAAACAAGCATTGCAAGATTTCCCACATATCAGCATGGATATTGTAGATTTGCGAACGCTTTTGCCTTTGGATACGGATGCTGTTTTTGAATCCGTGAAACGAACAGGGAAAGTGATTGTTTTGCAGGAAGCGAGTTTGACGGGAGGGGTTGCAGGCGAAATTGCCGCCTTGATTTCGCAGCATTGTTTTGAGCATTTGGATGCGCCTGTGATTCGCTGTGCCTCTTTGGATACGCCGATTCCTTTTGCCAAAAGCTTGGAGAAACAGTATTTGCCAGAAGATAGGTTTAGAGAAGCATTGGTGGAATTGTGGGAGTATTGAAGGGGAGACGTAAGATGAAAGACACAAGACCTACTGTATAAATGTATTTTCTATTTTTAGTGTTTTATAACGCTAAAAGTAAAAAACCAATGCACAACTTTAGAGAAATAAAATCATGGAAAAAATCTCGAATCGTAGTAAAAGAAATTTACGTTCTAACCCGCAAATTTCCTCGTGAAGAACTTTATGGATTGACTTCTCAAATCCGAAGAGCAGCAATATCTATTCCTGCAAATATAGCAGAAGGTAGTGGAAGAAATACCAATAAAGATTTTTGTAAATTTTTAGGCTATGCCTTGGCATCTGCTTATGAGGTTGAAACTGAATTGATTCTCTCTTATGATTTAGGGTTCATCTCAAAGGACGAAGTATCTGAAGTTGGAGAGAAGGTAAGGGAGGTAGAAAAGTTGATATATGGGTTAATTAGAAAATACGAAAAATAAACCCAATCAAAATAGAAAGACACAAAACATAAGTCCACAAGTATATCTTGTTTTGTCTTACGTCTTGTGTCTTTTATCTTACATCTAAACTAGTGCGTAACTACAGGCTCTAATTTCTTAGCAAATTTCACAAAACCAGTTACTTGTTTAAGATAAGGTACTTGGCGAACCAAATTTTTCGCTTCATTGACCTCAGTCATTTTAACATGCAAGTTTTCAGGATTGCGATTGCGGAGTTCTTTTACCGTATCTACACCAGCTGCTTTCAACAATTCAGCATATTGACTGGATACGCCTTTCACTCTAAATAAGTCAGCATTGTTTACAAATACCAACACCTTTTTTGCTTCAATACCAGTAGTAGCTGCTATTTCTGCTCTACCTTTTTTTGAAGCTCCTTTTTCAAGTAACCCTTCAACAGTCTTGATACCTGCAAGTGCAAATTTCCCTTCAATGACTGGACCTACACCTTCAATAGCAGTGATTTTATAAGCCATAGTATTATTATTTTTGTATATTTAAGAAGTTGGACAAACTTCTTTTTGTGATTAAAAAATGTAAAATAGTTAAGTTCGAATAAAAACTAATGTAAATTAGCTTTTATTACTGGCAAATATACTACTTACCAAACAATCCTCCCAACATTCCGCCAAGGTTTCCTTTCAGATCGTTCATTACATCATCCATCTTATCTCCCATCACAGATTTGGCCAAAGCAGTTACATCAAAACCGCTATCAGCAGAATCGCCAGACATAAATTTGCCTACTACCGACTGCAACAATGCAGGAATTCCACCTTGAGAAGCGCTTTCCGCAGTTTCGGCAGTTATACCAGACTGTCCACTCAACTTAGAAGTAAACATCCCCATAATTTGTTTTACAATCGGGTTGCTGCCATCCATGTTTGATTTACCAGAAAGCAAATCCGTCACACCACTCAAATTTCCACTCATCAACTGGTCTTTCAAACCTTCAAATATAGATTCTCCCGCAGTAGCTGCTGCTTGTTCTGCTTGTTCGTTGGGTACATTCGTTTGATTTTTAAAATAAGCTGTACCTTGTTGTTTTGCTAATTCAATAATTTGGTCTAACATGCTAATGCTTCTTTTTTAGGTTTAACAATTAATTGACTAACTGTTTTAAATTCTTTTAATTAGACGGTCTGATAATAAAATGGTCACAGGTCAAACACCTCAAATGAAGTATTTGTTTGAATAATTTTTTGAGAACCATTTACCTATAAAGTCCATTTTATGTAGGACACATAAAATGAAAACAATCAACATCGAAAAATGGCTAAAGTAAAAACTCGATATATCTGCCAAAGTTGTGGCGCAACTTCTCCAAAATCAATGGGCAAATGCTTCACTTGTGGAGAATGGAATACCTATGTGGAAGAAATCGTAGAACCCCAAAAAAGTACCAAAAATACTAAGTTAGCAGATATTGACAAACATCAATTGGCAAGTGCAGTCAGCATTGAAGCCATTGAAAGTCTGCAAGAAAAGCGCATCGTAACCGAAGACCACGAACTCAACAGAGTACTCGGAGGCGGTATTGTTCCTGGTGCCATTATCTTATTGGGGGGAGAACCAGGTATCGGAAAATCTACTTTGATGCTGCAAATAGCGATTCACCTTCGAGGTATCAAAATCCTTTATGTCAGCGGAGAGGAAAGTGCCCAACAAATCAAAATGCGAGCAGATAGAATTGGGGTCAAAAACAAGGATTGCATGATTCTTACCGAAACCAACCTCTACAATATTTTCAAACAACTCAAATCCAATCGCCCCGATTTGTGTGTCATAGACTCCATCCAAACCCTCTATTCTCCTGCAATGGAATCTACCGCAGGCAGCGTATCACAAATTCGGGAATGCGCAGGAGAATTGCAGCGATTCGCCAAAGAAACCCACACGCCCGTTTTCCTGATTGGTCATATCACCAAAGAAGGCAATATTGCAGGCCCCAAAGTCTTAGAGCACATGGTCGATACTGTGCTTCAATTTGAAGGGCAACACCATTATGCCTACAGACTCCTTCGCACCAAAAAGAACCGTTTTGGTTCAACCGCAGAATTGGGAATCTATGAAATGTTGCACGATGGATTGCGGCAAGTAACCAACCCTTCCGAGCTATTGATTTCCGAAAATAGCGATCAATTAAGTGGCATTTGTATTGCAGCCACCATTGAAGGGATGCGCCCCTTATTGATTGAAACACAGGCATTGGTCAGCCGTTCTGCCTATGGAACTCCCCAACGTTCTGCCACAGGTTTTGACAGTAAAAGATTGAATATGCTCTTGGCAGTTTTGGAGAAAAAATGTGGCTTTCGATTTGGAGACAAGGATGTATTTACCAACATCACAGGCGGTATCAAAGTAGAAGATCCTGCTATCGACCTCGCTATTATTTGTGCACTTTTGTCCTCCTTTGAGGATGTCACAGTGCCGAGTGATGTTTGTTTTGCAGGAGAAGTCGGATTGTCGGGAGAGGTTCGGAGTGTCAATCGAATTGAGCAACGCATATTGGAGGCAGACAAATTGGGCTTCAAAAAAATGTTCCTATCTTCGAGTAATAAAGGCTTAGATCCAGATAAATATGACATCAAACTCATACAAGTAAGCAACATACAAGAAGTTTATACCAATTTATTTCAGTGACTTAATGGTGAATCTTGAGTCATAAATAATGATTTTTCACCTCATTTATTCTATGTATTTTGAAGGTAAAAATTAGATAGCAGAAGGGTTTTACTGCAATTTTATTTTTGTAAATTCGTTAGCTAACAAAGAAACAATTTTCAAAGTTCAGTACGCCAACTCTTCCATCAAGCAAAACCGCCAGAATAAACCTCCGCCCTAATCTGCTATCATAATAGTGTAAACTTAGCAAGCCCATAGAAACATTTCAAAAACAAATTTGAATTTAAGTTTCAAAATTTGAATGAGTTTCTTATCCTGGTTTTGATTGACAAAACAGTAAACAAATGAATACATTGAAGCATATATTTTTCTTTCTACTCATCGCTATTTCTTTCAATAGTTATGCACAAGATACGCTCTACAACAAGCATATCGACGACATCAATATTTTGGAGCTCCAAACTACCAATACTGATACAATCCCTTTGTATCGCTTAGACACGGTTCAGGTAGCTTCGGCAAAATTGATGAACAATACAGAAAGAAAAGCCTACCGAAAACTAAAATACAACATCATCAAAGTCTATCCATATGCCCAACGTGCACTAACCTTGATTTCGGAAATCGAAAGGGTGACAGAGGAATCCAAACGTAAAAAAGAAAAACGCAAGTACTTGAAACAGTTGGAAAGAGAAATGAAAGAGGACTTCAAAATAGAATTGAAGAAACTGACCACTTCACAAGGCAAGACCTTAATCAAACTAATTGAGCGAGGTTCAGGCGAACGTTTTTATGACTTATTAAAAGAGTTTAAAAATCCAGTGAGTGCTTTCTTCTGGCAAGCTCTTGGTAAATCTTTTGGCTACGACTTCAAGGAAGGCTATGACCCTGCAAAATATGCCGATATGGAGTACCTCCTCGACCACCTCGAAAACAATGGTGTAAAAGCTTTGGGCTACCACCATCATCCACGTTCTAAAGCTTTGGAAGCGACAGAATGTGTAGATGTAGAAACCTTGTTGGACAAAAAGAAGAAGAAAAAGAAAGTGGTGAACGCTTCTAAGTAAAGCATAGGATTTTAGACGATAATTGAAATACCCAATTTTGAAGTGACAATGCTTTGGAGTTGGGTATTTTTTTGTTGATACAAAAGGAATACTTTTTTCAGTTAAAAAATAGTATTTTTGATTTTTAGGCTGTTTAATGCGTAAATATTTTCAATATGAGAATTGATGAAATACATATAAAAAACTTCAAAAATTTTGAATCAAAAAATTTTCAATTTAATCCTCAATTTACAGTAATTATTGGCGACAACGGTACTGGTAAAACAGCCATATTAGATGCATTAGCAGTTGGTTTGGGATGTTTCCTATTGGGAATAGGAGAAGCAAAATCCCGGTCAATAAAAAAAGAAGAAATTCGTCTAAAAGATTTTGGAGAACATATTGAAAAACAATTACCTACTATTATAAGCCTAAAAGCCTCTGTACTATATCATTTAAAGCAACTAAAAATCCCTTATATACCAAATATTTTTGAGCCTAACAATCCACAAGAAATACCTTTTCCATGGTTTAGGAGTATTGAAAAACCAAATGGTAGTAACACTTCAAAGGGAGCAAGCGAAATAGCTGACCTTGCTCGAAAAATGGCGGCTTTTGTACGAAAAGGGAAAACAATTGATATGCCTCTTATTTCTTATCATGGAACAGGGCGGCTTTGGATAGAAAAAAATAAAATAGAAACACGAGCAAAAGGCTCTCGTTTAGAGAATGGATACAGAGCTTGTTTATCTCCTGCTTCCAATAGCAAAGCTTTTTTGGAATGGTTCAAAACTCAAGAATTGGCCGTTATTCAAAAAAAGAAAGATGATACTCTACTGAAGGTCGTAAAAAAAGCCATTGCCAATTGTGTAAAAGAATGGGATGAAATATACTTTGATTTTGAAGAGGATGATTTGAAGGGCTATAACACAACTGGAATAAAAAATGAATTGGCATTTAGTTTATTAAGTGATGGTGTTCGCAATATGATTGGAATGGTAGCAGATATTGCCTATCGTTGTGTGGTTCTGAACCCACATTTAAGTATTGAAGCTACAGAAAAAACAAGAGGTGTAGTTTTGATTGATGAATTGGATTTGCATTTACACCCCAAGTGGCAGCGACATGTGGTAAGTGATTTAAAAAGAGCTTTTCCAAAACTGCAATTCATTGCTACTACTCATTCACCATTTATTGTTCAATCATTGAAAAGTGATGAATTGATTAATTTAGACAAACCAACTGATGAAAGCTATTATCAGCAAAGTTTAGAGGAAATTGTTTTAGAGACAATGGGAGTCAATAGTTTGAATAGTGAACGTTATACAAAAATGTTAGAGGTCGCTAAAAATTATTATGCTATTATAGAAAATGGTAAAAATATAACCAATAAATCCGAAGCAGTTGAAATCAAGCAAAGATTAGATAAAATGCTTGAACCTTATTATGACAACCCTGCTTATGTAGCTGTTTTGCAAATGGAAAGATTGACTAAGTTAGGTATGTAATAAAAACAGACAAATGAGACCTATAGAACGAGGAGATATACCTTTAGATAAAGAAGAAAAAGAAAAAATATACAGTCGATATCAAGATGCCCGTAGAGATTTAATCGATAGATTGGGACAATATTGTTCGTATTGTGAAACTAAGCTAAATGCTTCATTGGCTGTTGAACATGTTATACCTAAAGATTCAAGCCCAGAACTTGAATTGAAATGGAATAATTTCTTATTAGCATGTACCAATTGTAATTCGACCAAAAGTGCAAAACTTATCAAAATAGACGATTATTTTTGGGTAGATACTCACAATACTTTTATGGTATTTGCTTACTTGGAAAGCGGAATTGTAACTATCAATCAAAAATTAAATGACTTAGAAAAAATCAAAGCCGCAAATATGATTGCATTGGTTGGTTTGGACAAAACTCCCAACAAACCAGATGCAAGTGATAGGAGGTGGCAAAATAGAAAAGAAGTTTGGGAAATAGCTACTCGGACATTGAGCAATTTAAAAATCATACCTAATGATGTAAGAGAACTCTTTATATCACTACTTATAGACACTGCAAAAGGTCATGGATTTTGGTCTATTTGGATGCATATTTTTGAAGAACATGAGGATGTCAAACTTGCTCTAATTGAAGGCTTTGTGGGCACTCACCAAGCTTGTTTTAATAAGAATGACTATTGTAAACCTATAAAAAGAGTTCACAATATAATGTAAACACATTTGCTTCCAAATAAACTTTCCATGAAAATTTCCCACATCTGCAAAGCCATCAATGGCGCTTTAATTCAGTCCATCCAAAACACCGACATACAACACCTCCTATTCGACAGCCGCAAAATCACCTTCCCAAAAAATGCGCTCTTTTTTGCCCTTCAAAGCAAAAGCAGAGATGGACACAATTTTATTGCAGCAGCCTATAAAAGAGGAATTAGAAATTTTGTCATTGGTCAATCGGATTACCCAATACAAAATTATCCCGAAGCCAATTTCGTTTTGGTTTCAGACAGCATTGAAGCCCTGCAAAATTTGGCAGCCGAACACCGCAGTCATTTTGACTATCCCGTGATTGGCATCACAGGCAGCAATGGCAAAACGGTAATCAAAGAATGGCTTTATCAACTTTTGTGGCAAGACTTCCACATTGTCCGCAGCCCCAAAAGCTTCAATTCACAAATTGGTGTGCCGCTATCGGTTTGGCAGATGAATGCAGACCACAACTTAGGGATTTTTGAAGCGGGAATATCCCAAGTGGGCGAAATGGAAAACTTGGCGAAGGTCATCCAACCAAGCATTGGCATTTTCACCAATATTGGAGCCGCTCATAGCAAGGGTTTTGAAAGCGACAAGCATAAGATAAAGGAGAAATTGCAATTATTTGAATCCGTTGATTTTTTGATTTATTGCAGTGACTATGAAGAGATACATGAATGTGTGAAGGCTTTGAAGCAAAGTGTAAAAACGCTTACTTGGTCTAAAAATCAATCAGATTTCAAGCCCGACCTTCAAATTCAATTTATCCACAAACAATCCACATTTACCCACATTGAAGGTCAATACCAAGACCGCATACATCAAATCAAAATCCCTTTCACCGACGAAGCCTATATAGAAAACGCCATTCACTGTTGGTTTTTGCTATTGCATTTTGGGTATTCCGACAACGATATTGCAGCAAAAATGTGGCAACTTTCAGCCATAGCCATGCGGCTCGAATTGAAGCAAGGCAACAACAATTGCTCAATTATCAACGACAGTTACAACAATGATTTACATTCTTTGAGTGTCGCATTGGATTTTTTGAAACAACAAAGACAGCACCCCAAACGTACCGTCATTCTTTCAGACATTCTTCAAAGCGGACAAAATCACCAAGAATTATACCGCCAAGTTGCTCAATTATTGCAGCAAAAAAACATACAAAGACTGGTTGGTATTGGTGAAAAAATGACCGAATACCAATCTTTTTTTGAAGGAATGGAAGCCATTTTTTTTCCCACCACAAAGGCATTCTTGCAGCAAATTCCGAATTTTAGAGACGAAAGTATTTTGGTCAAAGGCGCACGTACTTTTGCTTTTGAAAAAATCGCCAATGCGCTTTCACAAAAAGCCCATAGCACTGTTTTGGAAATCAACCTGAATGCGATTGCTCACAATTTGAAGGTCTATCGAAGGCTGCTGCAA
>JBGCDY010000030.1:0-7453 GCA_045105835.1 Chitinophagales bacterium | reverse complement strand
GGGCCCTCCAGGTGTGGGTAAAACTACGATGGCGATGTTGATTGCCAATTATTTGGATGTACCTTTTTATACTTTGAGTGCCATTAGTTCAGGGGTGAAGCAGGTGCGTGAGGTGATTGCCAAGGCGAGATTGAAGGGGGGACGGGCGATTTTGTTTATTGACGAAATTCACCGTTTTAGCAAATCACAGCAAGACTCACTTTTGGGCGCAGTCGAAAAAGGCACGATTACCTTGATTGGCGCAACAACTGAGAACCCTTCTTTTGAAGTCATCGCAGCCTTGTTGTCTCGTAGTCAGGTCTATATATTGGAAGAATTGGGCAAAGAGGACTTGTTGAAGATTGTGCAGCAGGCAATGGAGCGAGATATTACTTTGCAGAAAAGAGAAATCGAACTGCAAGAATATGAAGCTTTGCTGCAATTGTCGGGAGGCGATGCCCGTAGATTGTTGAATCTTTTTGAGCTATTACTGCAAAGCATTCAAACGCCCAAAGCGGTGATTACCAATCAGGTTGTGGAGCATTTTGCTCACAATCAAATGCTGCGATACGACAAGGGGGGCGAACAGCACTACGACATTATTTCAGCATTTATCAAGTCTATGCGAGGTGGTGACCCAAATGCGGCAGTGTATTGGTTGGCGAGAATGTTGGAAGGGGGAGAAGACCCCAAATTCATTGCCCGTCGATTGTTGATTTTGGCATCAGAAGACATCGGCAATGCGAATCCCAATGCCCTACTTTTGGCAAATGCTTGTTTTGAAGCAGTCGCCAAAATTGGCTATCCTGAATGTGGTTTGATTCTATCACAAACAGCCATTTACCTCGCTACTTCTGCCAAAAGCAATGCTTCCTATAAAGCCTTGAAATTGGCGCAGGCGCAAGCCAAAAAAACGGGGAACCTTCCTGTTCCGCTTCACCTCCGCAATGCTCCTACTAAATTGATGAAAGAACTCAATTATGGCAAAAATTACCAATATTCACATGATTATGAGGGAAATTTTGTAGCTCAAGATTTTTTGCCTGATGCCATCAAAGACACCAAATTTTATGAGCCTGGTAAGAATGCCCGTGAACAACAAATGCGTAAGCAATTGAGGATTTGGTGGGGAAAAAAGTACGAGTATTAATCCACAGATAAATTAAAATTATTTTCCATCAGTAATCAAAACATTTTATGTTTTTTATAGTTACTAGCTATACTTGTATTGTGATACTTACATATACGCACACACGCAGACATGAAAAAAAACACACACATCCCAACCTTTGATGAACTCAAAAAAAAATTAATAGAACTCAAAGAGGAAACGGATACATACTACGAAGATTACCAACACGCAACTATTAATAAGATAAATAATGGGCTTCACCCCAATATGTTTATCACTGAATTTATCATGGATGGAGAGAACTCTGATTTTGGTCTTAAAATTGGTCTAAAGAACGTTTTAGGCTATGAAAACGAAGAGTTTACATTTCAAAGTTTGGTTAAGAAAGGGGCTTTGGGTGTAGACGATGATCCGTATATTATTCATCCCGATGACCTCGAACATACGATTCGATATGGACACATAGCGTATCAATTGTTGTTTTCTCCTGAATCAAGGGGAACAATTTATGAATTTGCACCAATGAGGGATTGTTACTGTGTATATTTCAGGGCAAAGAAAAAAAATGGAGATTGGGTATGGCTCGAAAGGGTGTGTTACCTGTATAGAGTCGATGAGGAAGGTATTCCTTATTCACATCTTGATTTTTGGACCATGTCGAGGGTTTCTAAAGGATCAGAGTTTGTTGAGTATGATTTTTTTTATAAAAATGCAAGAAACGAAAGGTTAAATGAGCTTTTTTATGAACTCAATTGCCAATATTTGGGAATAGAATTTTCCCTTGCAGAGAGAGAAATATTGAAGTTTTATGAGGAGGGGGCTACCCGAAAAGAAATAGTTGTTATTTTGAATGAGAGATTGAAGGAAGATCATGCATATCGACAAATTTTCAAAGAAAAGCATATTATTCAAAGCAGTACTGTAAAAGCATATTATGACAGCATGAAAAAAAAGGCACTTTTATTTCTTGAAGATAGAGGAGAAGAACGACTCAGTGGAAGAATCAAATTGCTTAATTTTGCTAAAAGGTTTGGACTTTATTAAGAGATAGTAAAATATTTATTTCATTCTATATTAACTTTTAGTAATCTACCTATTACGTAGTGTTGATTTTAGTTAATCGAAATGATGAATGGCTGAATATAAGATCTTTAAAAATAAAGATTAATTTACTCCCAAAAGGATTGAACACTTTTCTTGGAATAATCATTCCGATTATATACCTTTGGATTACACTGAATTAAACTTTAAACTGATTGCGTTCATCTCATGACCACACAATTTTTCAACAAGTAGCTATTACTTTTACCTAAAGTATTAAGAGCTTTCTTGTAATATTTTAAGGTGGTATTTCAAGTTTCAGTGCTACAAGAAATGCCACCTTTTCATAGATCAAACAAGCGCAAGTAGAATTCAATTTTTACTTGTTTGTCATCAAATTCTCTACTACAAATTTCCCCACATTTTTTCCTTGTATTACTCCATAATCAATAGCAGGCATGTAGTGAATTCCCCCATACAAGCGACTGATAGCAGCCTCATCAGAAGCATGGTAAAAAGAATTGAAGGAACGAGGCGGCAAACCATATTCCACTTCCGTCGTATCCACAAAAGCAAAATTATCTCCCATCAAATGGGTCAACATTACAGCAGCAGCCGTTGAAATCACACTATGTCCACTCGTATGCTCAGGAAAAGGAGGAGTCTGCAAAACAGGCAACCAGTTTTCGTCAATGTATTCATTGATAACTGTTTCGGGGCGAATCAAATTGCTGCGGTATTTTTCGTCCCAACAACTGATAAACGCATCCGCTAAAGCAATCGAAACAGCCGTATATACTTCCGAAGTTCGCATAATATCTGCACTGTCTTGCTGAGTTGCTATCGAAACAATGCCCATCCAATGACCTCCTGGTGTGATTTTTTTGGTGGCATACATCACATGCCCTGTTTGGTGGGACACATAAGGATTACAGTCCCAAAAACTGGCAATGGCAGTTTGGTCTTCCGTAATGTTTTTGATGGTTTCATAGACATGCATGGTTTCCTTGTAGAAATCACTGCCTTTGGTCATGTCAAATTTTGGAGGAGGCATGGGCACAAATTGCTGGGCAGAATCAATCACAAAGGGTCGAATGTCTCGCCAGTGAGGTTCGATGCCATCCATATAGGAAGGGGGTGTGGGTTTCCATTTTTCGGGATTTTCAGTGATGCTGTATTTCGGAAACGTACGGGTTTGTTTGTAGTTATCACCATCCGCCCAAACCAAGATATGTTGCGCTACGGCATTGCCATAGTCCAAAGAGCGTTTGTAAACAGAGCTTGGAATGCCCATATCCTTGTACATTTGATAGACCTCTTCTTCATGGGCTACAATTTTGTCTTCCGAAAAAATGAGCGCTTTGCCTACCGTCAAAAAAGCATGAATGGATGCCAAAGGATAACAATAATCTACTTCTTGCTCTGGTTGTGGAACTTCCTTCAATTCGGTCAATTGCCCTGCAAGACTCTTGTAATCCCCATTTCCTTGTCGCAATACTTCATAAGCCGCAATGTTGGGGTAGGCATAAATACGACTTGCTTGGGGAGGCGAAAAAATATCGTGGACAATCACATCCGTCAATTTTTTTACCGAATGATGGTAGTGAATAGGATTGTTTGCCGCAGCTTTGTAGTCGGTATTGTTCACTTCTTGACACCCCACAATGACAAACAATGACAAGAGTACGAAAGAAAAAGTTGAGTAGTTTTTGAAGCTCATTTTGTTGTTGTTTAATATTGGGATTTGGAAACAATACCCACATTTCTATCCAAAAATACTTGTGTTTTTAACAGTCACAGTCCGTTGTGCCATGCCCCACTTCAATCGTAACCTCTGCATTGTCAGGCAATTTGGGCACTGCAATAAAATTGAAGGAAAAATTGAGGCAAGAAGCCGTCACGCAGCGATTATCTTGAGTCACTTTGATAAGGTAGCGGTAATGTGTTTCATCCACCTTGATCCATTTTCTTCCAAAAACCGCCAAACAAGGTTCGTTCAGGTATTTACCAATCAAAGTATGTGTGTCCAAGTTGATGGGAGGCAAACGGCAATCGGGACAATTTTCGGTTGGCATCAAAGCTTCGTAAACTGTTTCACTGTTAATTCGATATTCATCTCCTACATGCACCGATGTATCCAATACATGTGGCAACAAAAAGATACTGTCATAAATCGCAATATCCACTTCCCCTTGCAGTCCATCAAATTCTTCCATATCGTCGGTCACCGTACAATCTGGAGCAACATCACAACTGTAAATAAAACTTGCTGCAATAAGCAAAACGGCAATAAACCAATATTTTATAAGTTTCATATTTTTATGTTTAATCGGCAATAATAGAGTTGTCTCCTTGTAGTGTTGTTTGTAAAAGAAAGTTTTTTTTGGGGTTGAATTTCAATCAAAAAATAAAATCCTTTATTCAAACGGTAAAAATACTAAAATTCGCATTCACAAAAACGCTTACCAAACGAAAAATAGTTTTTGAAGTAGGCAGGGAAATAGGTAGCTACTTTTGAAGTGAAATTCAATAGATAAAATTGAAGTTTATTCGATTAGAATTGATTTTCAGTTAAATAAAATATTTAGGTTCTTTGTGTCTTCTTTTTCACTGCAAAAGAAGGGATGCCCATTTTAGCATCTTTTTCCCATTGAATTCCCATCCAAAGTGTCGCCTATTTACTTAGAAAAATGGAGTAGAAACAGAAAAGCCTCCTTTACAAACAATTGTAAAAGAGGCTTTTCTTCAAATCAAAATAAATGAGAGCACTTCAATTATCTTATTTCTTCCATTGAAATTTTGGCTGCAACAATGCCAATGTCCCTAAAGTCATAAATAAGAGAGCCAAGATGATTAAGCCCCATTCGGAGAGGTCTAAGTTGTTGGATTATATTTTATTCCATTACAAAATGCTTCTAAGATTTGAATGCAATATGGGTAATCAAAATCTGAAGCATTTTTCAAACTTTGAATTAATAAACTACTATCCTTACTTTTTAAATTGGTTTCAAGAATCGATAACACAGTTTCCGATAACTCGGACTTATCCTTGATGAGTACAGATATATTTCTTCCAAGTGCTTCTGCTGCAATCAATGTATCGTCCATTTCAGATTTAGAAGTATCGAATAATGCTGGGTATTTTTCAACTAAGTCGAAAAAATAAATAAGAAAGTAATGGTCAATAATAAGTATAATATCTCTGATATGCTTTTCTCCCTGTAGATATTTTCTATCATTCCAAGCAATCAGTTTCAGCAATACCAGACCCTCCAAAGAGGCAATTAATAGGTTGTACTTTTTATCCAATAAAACGGGGATTGCTGAACGATACACCTCTTGATAGCCTATCATATTCATCATAAAATTGAAATGAGGAGGCCAACTTACCTTATTGTTTTCTTCAATATTTCCAAATGGAATTAAGTCAATATAAATCCCCATGTTAGAAATTAATTCGTGTTTCTTAGTTCCTACCTTAAAGCCATAATTGTTAATAAGTTGTATTTTTACCTTTTCATAAGTTTCCCAATTTTCTACCATCACTGCAATGTCAATATCCTTTGTTTTTCTTATCGTTGAAAAATTATGAATATGTTGCATGACAATATCCCTTGCAAAGGCACCTACTACAAAGAAGGGGATTTGTAAACTTTCACAGACCCTCACAATAGCATCGAAAACGGAACTGATTCCTTTACTATTGATTTCAAATTTTTCAGAGAAGATATTGTAGCTCATTTTTTAATACTTTTTGAGCAGTTTCTAAATTGCGTTCATTCAAAGAATTATATAAATCTGCATAGGTAAGGATGGGAGAAACAAATCCTTTACCACTAAAAATAATTTTTGAATCCTTTTTCCAGAATACGTCAATTAATTCTAATTCACTTTGACTTTTTTCTGTGGGAATAATTAATAACTCACGAACCAACGCACTGAATCTATCTGAACTATACAGAGTAAAAAATTGTGCATCTAAATAATTAGTCATTATTTCAGCAGCAAACTCCCCTCCCCAATAGGTTTCAGTAAGACTACTTGCACTTCCTCGTAATTTTGACTTTAGAGTTGGGTTTTTAAATTTGAAATAACCTCTATGCAGTTTAGGTTTTAGGTTTTCACCATAAGCAATAGTCCAACGTTCCAATAATTTTTTCTTATTTACGAGTTTTCGTTTCTGTTTTGAAAGATGTATCAAAAATTTCATTTCTTCTAATTCTTCAAAAATATACTGGACAGAAGAGGCAGAAGTTTTTGATAATTCGGCAATTTCTCTGTATGTGAAATTTATTATTTTTGGATTGCTCAATAGTACAAATAAGATTTTCAAACCTGTTTCTTGAAATGTTCTTTTGGGGCGCGAGATTTCTAAATCAGTGGGCTTCTTGTTTCCTTTTATTAAAAAAAATAACCCCTTCTTAAACAAATAGGTATTTCCTGCAATGTCAATAAAATTAATTTTTTTTTCGATTAAAAAATCAGCAACATTCTTTGTAAAATAAGGAGATATAAATATTGTATCTTTTTTTGTGTTTTGGAAACGATTCAAAATTTCTGCTTTTGAAGCATTGGGTAAAATAATTACCTTGAAGTCAAAATTCCCTATATCGTGCTTTATTTTTATATGTGTATCTTTTGTGTCTAAATTAGCTTTCTGTTGACTTTCATCTGTTTCAGAATGAAAAGTTATAGTAATGAGAGCAGAAGGTGGAGACAAGTTTTGCAAGATTTTCACCCCAGTTTGTTCTTCCAGTTTCATTAAGCTTCTATCTAATATGTCTGCTGTTTTCATTTATTTACTGTTAGTGTACAAACGAATTTACAAAACAATAGAGACTTTACCAAAAAAATGAGGAAAGGTAATATTGTGGTTATACTTATCTATTTTTGTCGAAAAAAATCACAATAGATGAACAAACGCATTGCAATAGACATGGACGAGGTAATGGCTGAACCCGTTTCCAGATTTGAAGAATGGTACTACCGAGATTTTGGCGAGCGTATTTCCTACCCAAGAATCGCCAACAAACTGTTTCCAGATACCATACCCGAAGAGCGTAGAGAAACGGTCAAACAGTATTTGCACACCAAAGGCTTTTTTGCAGATTTACCGATTATCGAAGGAAGTCAAGAAGTGGTCAAAGAGTTGATAGAGAATGGTTTTGAAATATTTATTGCAACAGCAGCCATGCAGTTCAAATATTCTTTTGAAGACAAATACGATTGGTTGGCGGAGCATTTTCCCTTTATTCCGTGGAAAAACATCGTGTTTTGTGGCAACAAAAGCATCATTCACGC
>JBGCDY010000029.1:0-5309 GCA_045105835.1 Chitinophagales bacterium | reverse complement strand
AAAACTAATTCAATCGCTCACACAATTACAATCGGTAGACCTTAGCAGCAATAATATCGCTGATATTAGCGCAATTCAATCGCTCACACAATTACAATCCGTATACCTTAGCGACAATAATATCGCTGATATTAGCGCCCTTCAATCGCTCACACAATTACAATCCTTAGACCTTAGCTCCAATAAAATTGTAAGTTTAAAACCGTTATTACCTTTGATTCAAAAAGGGCTTCCTGTCAAATGGGGGGATGATTTTCAACAAAATAAAATCTATGTGGAAAACAATCCCCTTCAACATCCTTCACAAGAAATCATCGAACAAGGCAATGAAGCGATTGTGCGCTATTTTGAAGAATTGGAAAAGGGTGTTGACCACATTTACGAAGCCAAGCTTTTATTGGTAGGCGAAGGAGGCGTAGGGAAAACTTCTTTGCGGCTCAAATTGGAAGATGACTATGCTGATTTGCCCGACAAGGACGACCGAACGAGGGGCATAGACATTGTGCGGCTGCCTTTTCGGGGTAGAGAAGACCGAGATTTTTATATGAATATCTGGGATTTTGGAGGGCAGCACATCTACCACACCACCCATCATTTTTTCTTGACCCGCCGTTCCTTTTATGTCCCACTCACCGAGACCCGCCGACAAGACGACAATTTCGACTATTGGATTCCCAACATCCGACTCTTTGGCGAAGACAGTCCCATCCTCATTGTCAAAAACCTCTGGAACGACTCCGCCCGCAACATCAGCATCCAACGCTTTCAGAAACAAGAAGGACAGTTCAACATCGTGGACAACATCAAAACCGTCAACCTCAAAAGTGGCGAGGGTTTACAGGCATTGAAGCAGTGCATCTACCACCACATCCAAGAACTCCCACACGTTGGCGACCCCGTCCCGAAAACATGGGCAGTGGTTCGCCGAGAATTGAAAAAACTGGCAGCCCAAGAACCCTATATTTCTTGGGAGCGATTTGCCGCCCTTTGCAGCGAGAAAGGCATCGACTCCAAACTCAAGATTCAAGACCTCGGCAAATACCTACACGATTTGGGTATCGTCTTGTGGTACCACGACATTGCCGCCTTGAAGAGCAAGGTCATTTTGCAGCCAGAATGGGCTACAAATGCGGTCTATCAATTCATTGACGACTCCCAAATCCAACACCAAAACGGTCATTTCAACCAAAAAGATGTGGAACGTATTTGGTGCAAAGAGGATTATTGCGACATGCATGGAGAATTGTTGGCATTGATGAAGGCATTCAAATTGTGCTATCAAAAACGAAACCATAAGGCGTATATTATCCCTTCTTTGTTGCCCGCAGACCCGCAACCTCCCCTGACCCCTCCAAAGGAGGGGAATATAGTTTCATCAAATAAATCCCACTTATTAAAATCCCCCTCCTTCGGAGGGGCTAGGGGAGGTTTAAGACTTCAATACCAATACACTTTCATGCCCAAAGGTTTGGTGAATCAATTGACAGCAGAACTCCACAAATACATCAAAAAGAACCAAGTTTGGGGAAGAGGAGTCATCCTGAAACGAGAACACACCGAAGCGAAAATTGTAGAGAACCGCATCAAACGACAGGTAAATATTGAAGTGCAGGGAATGAACAAAAAGGGCTTGATGGAGATGGTGCGGAACGAAATAGAGGAGATTCATGACAGCTATCCTGGCATTGAAGTAGAAACCTTGATTCCTTGCCCTTGTGAGCTTTGTCAAAAACTCGAAAAACCGACTCTATTTTCTTACTCCAAACTAATAGAGCGTTTGCAGACCAAAGGGGATAAGCCTGTTTTTTGTATGGAAAGTGATGAATTTCAAGAGATTCGGGATGTTTTGGGAGCTGTGGGAATTGCTTTGGATAGGAGAGATGCTATTGAAGGAAAAAGAAGACGAGGATTCAGAGAGAAGGGGCGAATAGAGGAAGAGACTGTGGCAAAACCCAAAAAGGTGTTTATTTCTTACCACGAAGAAGACCAAGTATTTGCGGATAGGCTGAAAGGAGATTTAGAAATTTTTGAACGCATAGGAGACATTGAGGTTTGGTATGACCGTATTTTGTTGGGAGGTGACCACAAAGAGAATGTGACGAATCAACATTTGGCAGAAGACGATATAATTTTACTTTTGGTCAGTGCTGCTTATATTCGTTCGAAGGTAATTTGGGATTTGCAACTTCCCAAAGCAATTGAACGGCATCATGCCCAAACTGCAAAGGTTATTCCTATTGTATTGAAGCCTTGTATTTGGGAAGGGAGATATACTCCTTTTGGAAAATTACAAGCACTTCCAAAAGGGAAAAACAAAACTATTCAGACTTCGGATGATGAAGATTCAGCATGGATGGAAGTGATGTTAGAATTGAAGCGGGTGTTTGAAGCCTAAGCGGAAACCGTTGACAACACCCGAAGGGTTTGTCAACGGTTGGAGTAGATGTTTGAAACTGTATGAATCCACTCAACTGTTGCCAGGGTTTTCAACCGCTGTCAAAGTTTCGTTCGTTTTAATATTCTCCACAAGATTCTTCCAGAATGACAGTAAAGAATGCAAAACCAGTTACCAGTCACCAATCAACGAATCACCAAATTAATACCCCCCAATAAACTTCCGCAAGAACCACTCAATACTCAAAAACGCCAATAACAAAAAGAACAACCATTTCAAGTTGATAATGGATTGGGTTTTGTAAGAAGCGTAGAGTGTGGGTTCGATGTTGGGGCTGTTGTTGAGGGTGTCAGCGAGTGCCGTCAAATTGTCAGGCATAAATACCTGCCCGCCATAACGTTTGGTCAATGAATAGAGCAATTGGTGATTGGCAGTAGTTTGGAGGCTTTCGAGCTGAATCGGGACAACGGTGAATGTGCCTTTTGCAGAATGTTGTTTGCCATTGAAGGTCGTAGCAGCTTTGAAGGTGTATTTATTTGGAGCGAAAAAACCTGCATTCAGTGCATAGGCATTGGAGGTTTTGTTGAATACAAAAGGGAATTCTTTGCCACCTTCATCGGTAATCGTCAAATTGACTTCTGGCTCGTTGATGAGTTCGTAAGAGTCATTGTAGAGTTCGGCATCGAAGGTGATGGACTCCGTTTCGTTGAAAAGTGTTTTGGGCATATTGACCCGAAACTTGCGCTTGTCGTTTTTGACGGCAAGGTATTGGATGGTTTTGGTGACGATTTCATTGAAGGACTCGTGGTCGTTGTCCTTTTTGTAGTCATACAATCTCCATCGCCAAAGACCTTCTCCCGTCAAAACACCCGTTTTGTAACCTGCGGCTTGCTTCAATAAAAGCAGTGGATATTCGGTGCCGACAGAGCCAATTTTTTGAAGTAAAAGCGATTGTGTGGTCGGTGCTGCCGAAAATTCTCCAAAAGGAACTGCCAAAGGAGGGAGTTCTTCAAGGGTTTGGAAGACCTTATCTTCGAGGGTAAAGAGGTTGAAGTCTCGATTGGCTTTGGCTTTTGCATCGTTGGTGCTGGAACCGCCGCCATTGATTTTTAGGATGTCTTGTGCCCGATTGAAGGCTGCCAAATCGGTTTGACTACTGACGATAAACCATATTGGAATGTTGTTGGTTTTCAAAGAACTCAACACGCTTTCGGCTTTGTAGAGACGAGAAGGAAGTCCATGCAAAACGGCTACATCGTAGTCCTTGAAGGAAACATTGCCCGTTTTTTGGACAAACATCACCGTAGTTTCGTAGTTCTTGTTGTTTTCGATTGCCTGCTTCAATGCCGATACGTCGGGGTGTGGACTGGCTGCCAACAATAGGACTTTTTGGCGGCTGTCAAGTATGTCTATGTAGATGTCCTGTCGGTTGTTTTGGACGGTGACTTCATCTTTGATTTCCGTTACCCGAATCGAATATTGTTGTATTCCTACTGCATTGGCATCCAAAATAATGTCTTCGCTCAAGACATAACTTTCTTTGTCAATTGGGAGGGTTTTGGTGAACACTTTATTGGATGTGCCACTACCTTTATAGACATTCAAAACGGTGGTTGCACCTCTGCAATTTTGGGCAGAAACATCGGCTCGAATGGTGAACTTGTCACCCAAATAGGCAATGCGGTTGTGCAGCACTTTTTCGACAATCAAATCTCTTTGTGGGGTCGTATCTCCAAGCGCAATGGCATAAATTGGAGTGGTCAATTGGGCATTGGAGTAAATCGGATTGTTGCCTTGGTTGTAAATTCCATCGGAAGCCAAGACGATTGCACCTACATTTTGGTGGCTGTATTTGTTGTAGATTTCATGGATGGTATTGGAGAGATTGGTGACTTTTTGATTGAAGGGAAAGCGTAGGCTGTCGCTTTTTACCTCATTCATCTGTTCTCCAAAACTATAGGTCTCAACCGTAAAATCTTTTGCCTTTAGATTATTGACCAAATCGGTGAGTTGGTTGAAATAGCTGCTACTATCGCCCGTTTTGGAAAATCCTTGTGCAATGGATTCCGAATTGTCTTGCACTACAACGATGTAGGGATTGACGACTTCGGTGGTGCGGGACTTCAATAGGGGAGATAGGAGCAAAAAGGCGATGCCACTCACGACCAAAAAACGGGCGAGAGACATGGGAATCAATGCTCGTTTTTGGAATTTGGAGGCATCTTGGAAAGTGTTGTCCTTGAGGTACAACACGATGGCGTATAGTAAACCCAATCCTAAGCACAGGGCTATGTACCAAACGGGGTAACTTTCAAATGAAATTGTTGCGTCCATGTATGTTGAATTCATAGGGCTATCACCCCATGTTATGTTTTATTGCTCCTTGGAGCTTGGGTGTTTGAATAAGTAGAGAACGATGAAACGTTTTTTCATTCGTTCATTGCTTAAACTACAAAAGTCTTTAAGACTTTTGTAGTTTTTTTAAGATGGTAAAGTTAAGAAAAAACGTTTACTTCAATTGTAAGAGTTGAGGTGTAGGATAGAATGGTGGGTTAATTTGTGTTAAAACGGTGTTATCTTATCCATTTCTTCATCTTTCCAAACCAACTTCCCGAAGGTTTGCGCTGCAAAGGCATGAAAGACTGTACGTAGCGACTTTGGATGTAAATGCGCCCGTACTCTACATCGTCCTCGTCGTCCCATTCTTCAAAATCACCTTCTTGGGTGACGTATTGCAGGTTCTCCAATAAAATGGGACGTTGTCTCATTAGTAATTCACAAATTTCTTCTTCATTGTATTTTGAAGAGCCATAGTAGATAATCGGCGTTTGTTGGTTTTGACTCGCAATGGTGATTTTGTACCAATTTTCTCTCATATTTGTTGATTTTTGGGATGTAGAACAAAAGTAGTAAA
>JBGCDY010000028.1:0-6929 GCA_045105835.1 Chitinophagales bacterium | reverse complement strand
TTTAATTTTCATTCAATCGCATGGACAAGGTCATCAAAAAGAAAAAATGGACAATTGGGCGAATCGTTTTATACACCAGTTTGTTAGCTGCAATAGCATTCATGGCAACTTGGTATATGAATAATTCGGGAGTCAAAAAATACCGAGTAGAAAAAGATAGGGTCACAGTAGCAACCGTCAGCCAAGATACCTTCAAAGAATTCATCCCCGTCACAGGAAATGTACTGCCCATCAAAACGGTTTTTTTGGATGCAGTCGAAGGAGGACAAGTCAAAGAAATATATGTAGAAGATGGCGAAATGGTTCGCAAAGGACAAAAGCTTATCAAGCTCTCCAATGCCAGTTTGCAGTTGAGTTATATGAACCTCGAAACCCAGCTTTTGGAGCAAATCAACGATCTCCAAAACACGCAGATTGTCATGGAACAAAACGGTTTGAACTTGGAAGAGCAAATGGTCAACGTTGAATACCAAGTCACCGACCTGCAAAGACGCATCAACCGAAACAAACCACTTTTGGAAGAAAACTTGGTTTCCAAAGAAGAATTTGACCAAATGAAAGACGAATTGAGCTACAACATCAAAAGACGCTCCGTCATCCAACGCAAAATCTCCCAAGACCAACAACTTTCGCAGCAGCAAAAAGGGCAAATCGGTTCGTCCTTAGATTTGATGAAACGCAACCTCGGAATCATTGACCTAAGCCTTGACAACCTCATCGTCAAATCTCCCATCTCTGGTCAATTGTCCTCCCTAAAAATCGAACTGGGTGAATCCGTCAATCGAGGCGAAAACTTAGGACAAATCGACGTTTTGGACAACTACAAAGTACGTGCAAGAGTCGACGAACACTATGTCGCAAGAATTTACACAGGTCAGCAAGGGGAATTCAACTTTGCAGGAACAACCTACCCTTTGACCATCCAAAAGATTTTTCCCGAAATCAGCAATGGCACATTTGAAGTCGATTTGTTCTTCCCCAGCAAAGCCCCAGAAGGCATCAAGCGAGGTCAAAGCCTCCAAATCAAATTGTCATTAAGCGACGAAAGCCAAGCCCTATTGATTCCCCGTGGCGGTTTTTACCAAGAAACAGGTGGCGCATGGATTTATGTCCTCGACCCCAACACCAATACCGCCCGAAAACAAACCATCAGCATCGGTCGCCAAAACCCCAAACACTATGAAGTAACCGAAGGATTGAAAGCAGGAGATAAAGTAATTACTTCCTCTTATGATACATTTGGCGAGGTAGACGAATTGATTCTCTCGGAATAAAACATCTCTACGTTTTAAAATTCATCCGATGAGGACTACATCGTAGCCCTCATCGGATGAATAAGCAAAGCGAAATTTGTAGCTTTTCTGTCAGAATAATGGCTAAATTGTTTTATTGCTGAATGGTTTTATTGTTGAGTTCATGTTTGGGGTATTTGTCATTTTGTAGAAATCTTGTGGGTAAGTTTCAACAAAGACAATAGAAGGTAATCTGTTCAGTGACTTCAACACATAGGATGCTTACAGCATGACAAAAAAAAGAGAAAATCTCAGCACCTCAGCGTTCAAAAAAATAACAAACACTCTGTGCCTCCGTGCCTCTGTGTTCAAAAATCAAAAAACAATGTTTACCAATTATATCAAAACCGCATACAGAAACCTCATTCGCAACAAAGGATATGCCTTCATCAACATCTTGGGACTGACCTTAGGAATCGCCTGTTGCCTACTCATCTTTTTGGTTGTCAAGCACGAAACAAGCTTCGATTTGTTCCACACCAAAGCCGACAGAATCTATAGAGTCGTCACCGAACGCCTCAGCCGAGACGACGGAAACTTCAATGGTTACACCCAATACCCTGCCGCAAAAGCCATTCGCACTGATTTTTCAGAAATAGAAATGGTCACCCAAATCCACAATCACCAAGAAACCTCCCTCAGCATAGAAGGAGAATTGTTCAAGGTAGATAACTCCATTTTTGCAGACCCTTATTTCTTTGAAGTATTCAACTACAAATGGATAGAAGGAAGTCCTTCCACTGCCTTAGACGAACCCAATTCCATTGTATTGACCCGCACGCTTGCCAAAAAATTCTTTCCTTTAGAAGCCTCCGTTTTGGGCAAAGTCGTTACCTTCAACCAAACCGTTGATTTGAAAGTAACAGGTTTGTTAGAAGACACGCCCCAAAACAGCAGTTTGGCTTTCGACATCGCCATCAGTTTTTCCAACCTCAAAGAATTTGCCGCAGGAGGCAATGACATTGACAGTTGGACATGGACATGGGCAGGCAGCACCTACATCGTACTACCCGAAAACGTTTCGCCCGAAAGCATCGACTCCCAATTCGATGCCTTCGAAAAAAAATACCTCAGCGAAAGAAGCGCAGCAGACCGCAATTACTTTTTGCAGCCATTGACCGCCATGCACTTCGATACCAGATTTGAAGGCTCTACCGACCGTGCCAGCATCAACAAAACCTATTTGTGGATATTTGGTCTGATTGGATTGTTTTTGGTTTTAATTGCCTGCATCAATTTCATCAACATTGCCACCGCCCAAGCCGTCAAACGTTCCAGAGAAGTAGGAGTCCGCAAAGTATTGGGAGCCAACCGCAAACAATTGGTGAAGCAGTTTTTAGGAGAAACTTTTTTCATCACCACCATTGCAGTCTTGTTCGCCTTGACCTTAGCCGAATTGCTCCTTCCCTATCTCAATGCTTTCTTAGAGCAAAACCTTCAATTGAATATTTTCAGTCCAACGATTTTGTTGTTTTCTTTTTCAAGCATCGTCATCACCAGCCTTTTGGCGGGCTTCTACCCTGCAATGGTCTTGTCGGGATATCAAGCAGCAGTCGCATTGCGAAACACGCTGACGACCAACAAAAAAAGCTCACTTTTGATGCGCAGAGGATTGGTGGTTTTTCAGTTCATCATTTCACAAGTCTTGATTGTTGGAACATTGGTGATGACCTACCAAATGAACTATGTCAAAAACAAAGATTTGGGCTTTGACCAAGAAGCCATTGTCATGCTGGATTTGCCTGACGATACTCCCGAAACATTGAACCGCTTGAAAACCGAACTCCTCCAACATCCTTCCATCGAAAACGTGAGCTATGCCATGGGCGCACCAATTGCCTGGAGTTCTTGGACTTCCAATATCGAAATAGGCGATAAAGGCAAAGAAGGCGATAAAATCTATTCAGAAATCAAGCCAGTAGATGTCAATTTTTTAGACACCTATGGGCTGCAATTGGCGGCAGGTGAATGGTATCCACCACAAGCTGCAAAGGATTCGATTTACGAAAAAGGCGTGGTCATCAATGAGCAGTTGGTCAAAAAAATGGGCTATGACAGCAATGAATCCATCTTGGGAGAAAAATTGTTTTTCAATGGCTGGGAAATGCCCATTATTGGCGTACTCCAAAGCTTCCACAATCGTTCCCTGCAAATGGACATCATTCCCGCCGTTTTCTTTAGAGGCGACATTTTCACCGCTACGGCTGGGGTCAAAATGAACACCCAAAACCCTCAAAAAACCCTCGCCTACATCGAAAACACCTATACCAATGTCTTCCCCAATCGCCTATTTGAGTACCAGTTTTTGGACGAGCGTTTGGGAGATGCCTACGAAGAAGAAGCCAAATTGCAGCAATTGTTTAGAATGTTTGCTTTGATGGCGATTTTCATTGCTTGTTTGGGTTTGGTTGGTTTGGTCTCCTTCATGGCTGCCCAAAAAACGAAAGAGATTGGTGTCCGCAAAGTGTTGGGTGCATCCGTCGGCAACATCGTCCTCCTCTTCTCCAAAGAATTCACCAAACTGGTCGTCATTGCCTTCTTCATCGCCACGCCCCTCGCCTATTACGCCATGAGCCAATGGCTTCAAAACTTTGCCTATTCGATTGACATCGGTATTTCTATCTTTTTGATTGCCATTGCCTTTTCGCTTGTAGTGGCTTGGTTGTCGGTAGGTTATCAAGCGGTAAGTGCAGCTTTGGCGAATCCTGTGAAAGCATTGAGGGCGGAGTAAAACGGTGAAACTGTTGACAAGGGTTGAAAACCTTGTCAACAGTTGAATGAAGTACAAAAACGAAGCTTCAAGTGATGTTTAAATTGAAGTAACATAACAAGAGAAAATAACTGTTCCACAATGAAACACTACATTGTTCCACTCTGAAACAAAAAACATTTTCACAAAACAAAAAATCATCCCAACCAACACACAATCAATCACTTAACTCACTGGCACAAGCTTTGCCTTATATAAAGAGAAATCAATTGGTTTTATTTGTCAAACAGACACTTCAATACCAACAACCAAGTATCTAAAAAATCAATCAAAATATAAAGACAATGATTAGAACAGTCAATTTAATGAAAGTCTATCGAACAGACGAGATAGAAACCACGGCTTTGAATGGCGTAAACTTTAATATCGCAACAGGCGAATTTGTGGCAGTGATGGGCCCTTCAGGTTGCGGAAAATCTACCTTGTTGAACATCATTGGGATGATTGACAATCCTTCTTCGGGAGAATATAACTTCTTGGATGAAGAAATATCAAACTATTCGGAGCGACAAAGAGCCGATTTGAGGAAAGCAAATTTGGGGTTCATTTTCCAGAGTTTTAACCTCATTGATGAATTGACCGTTTTTGAAAACGTAGAGTTGCCTTTGATTTACAATAAAATCAAAACTTCGGAACGCAAAAAAATGGTAGAATCAGTTTTGGAGCGAATGAACATGATGCACCGTCGAAACCATTTCCCACAACAGCTTTCGGGTGGTCAGCAACAGCGTGTGGCGGTTTCAAGAGCCATTGTCCACAAGCCCAAGTTGATTTTGGCGGATGAGCCTACGGGTAATTTGGACAGTGAGAATGGTGCTGAGGTGATGCAACTTTTGACCCAATTGAATGAAGAAGGCACGACGATTATCATGGTGACGCACTCACAAAGAGATGCAGAATATGCCCACAGGATTGTGCGCTTGTTGGATGGTAAAATTGTGGCAGAAAATCAATTGAAGAATTTTGGAGTATAGCACAAAACTTTGACAACAGTTAAAGCCACTACTGCTCAATGAAATTTATCAACACACCACACAAGATTCTTGCAGAATGACAAGTGGAAAGGGCAAGCAGCTATCAAGCATCCATAGCATCTAAAAAACAAATAACACCATGTATAAAAATTATTTAAAAACAGCTCTTCGCAATCTTTGGAGAAACAAAGGCACTACTGCCATCAATATTTTTGGGATGTCGGTCGCATTGGCGGTGGGAATCATCATCTTTTTGTATGTCCGAAATGAATTGAAATACGACCAATTCCATGCAAAAAAAGACAGAGTCCATCGAATTTTGCGGGTACCAGAAATCAATGCGGGAGAAGCTGCTACGCTCACACCGATGACCTCTGGACCTTACGCACCACATTTGAAGTTGGAGTATGCAGAAGAGATTGAAGAGACTGTGCGGGTGACATTGACATGGACGGGAGAAACGGTGAAGTACCAAGATATTTCTTACAAAGAGAAAGGTGTCGGGTTTGTAGATTCTACGTTCTTTCGGGTATTTTCCTACAAATTGAAGGAAGGTGACCCAGAAACGGTTTTTAATCAGCCGCAGAACATGGTCTTGACCGAAAAGATGGCTCGAAAATACTTTGGCTCGGAAAATCCAATGGGAAAAACGATGCGAATAGATGACCGTTGGGATTTTATTGTAGCGGGAATATTGGAAGACATTCCTGAATATACGCACTTGGATTTTGATTTTTTGATGCCCATTTCGAATATGTACAGTTTTGGAGGCTTCGATAATTGGTGGAATAACAACATGTTTACCTACGTTTTGCTTCACCCCAAAGCAGATGCAAAGGCTTTGGAAGCCAAACTTCCTGCTTTTATGGACAGGCATTTTGGAAAAGATTTTTCGAAATTTGGTCGCCGTATTGATATTCAATTGCAGCCTTTGACGCAGGTATATTTTGACAATTTTACGAAGTACGACAATGCAAAACATGGTGACAAACGCAGCTTGTATTTATTTATCATCATTGCTGTTTTCATCATGGGAATTGCCTGTATCAATTTCATGAATTTAGCGACTGCTCGTTCTATGCTTCGAGCCAAAGAGGTAGGCATCCGCAAAACTGTGGGCGCAAACCGACAGCAATTGATTGTTCAGTTTTTGGGAGAATCACTGCTTTTGGTCTTGGTGGCAGTCGTGATAGGATTGGTTTTGGTCGAATTGTCACTCCCCTACTTCAATACCTTATTTGACTTAGTGTTGGCAGTCAATTACCAATCTATGGTTCTGCCTTTGAGTGTTTTGGGTCTGGTTATTGGTGTTGGTTTGTTGGCGGGCAGCTATCCTGCTTTGTTCTTGTCGAGCTTCCAACCTGCTCAAACATTGAAGGGAAAAATGGTGGCAAATACAGGAAGTGTTAGCTTGCGTAAAGTCTTGGTGGTGATTCAATTCAGTTTATCCATTTTGTTGATCATCGGTACGATTGTGATTTACAATCAACTGCAATTTATCCAAGATAAAAAGCTTGGCTATGACAAAGAACAGGTGATTCAAATCCCTATTGACAACCGAGGTATTGCTTCAAATAGTGAACGCTTCAAAGAGCGCTTGCTTCTAAATCCAAACATTGTGAATGTCTCGATGATGTCGGGTGTTCCTGGTGGATTTCACGATCAATACGACATTAAGGTGCCAGACAATGAAGAAGAAGATTGGCTGACTCGAACCGTTTTTTGTGATGGAGATATGTTGGAGACTTTGGGTTTGGAACTATTGGCAGGACGTGATTTTGACTTGAAGGAATACCAAAGTGATTTGACAGATGCGATTATGATCAATGAAGCCACCTTGAAGAGATTGGGATGGACGGTAGATGAGGCTTTGGGAAAATCAATCGAAGTAAG
>JBGCDY010000027.1:0-5111 GCA_045105835.1 Chitinophagales bacterium | reverse complement strand
ATGCTATTTAGCTGCTATTCAGTTTTTGGTCAAGTGCAAATTGCCTTGGTCAATGACGATGCAAAAGGTGAAATTGTTGAATCTTCTATTGAGATTGAGCTGGTGAGTTTGAAGGTCATCGGAACGGATGATTGTGATTATGATATGCAATTTAAAGGAACAGCTCAGATAGATTTGGGAGAGGAGAATGGAAGTTTGACCTACCGTTTTGATGCCATTCCTGCCAATGACCTGAGATTTGGCGAAGATAGTTATCTGACTACAATGGGCTATGAATATGGTAAACAGGTGGATGTTTGGTTCAAGGTTTTGGACAAGGACAAACCTGCTTGTGGGAGTTTGCAGGATATTGTGGATGTGAATAGCCAAAAAACCGAGAACGCTTTGAAAATTCGCATTGAAGGAAATGATGTTTGGCTCTTGAATTCTCAAAACCTAACCATGAAAGTATTGGGAAATGTTGGCGAAGTTATCCGCATTCAAGGGAATCGCTATGTGAACAACAATGCAAACAATCGTACTCGTGGCATGGCGGCGGATAATAGAACCACGACCAATCAAGACCGTGGTGGTAAATGGAATGTGTCTCCAAATGCTAAAAACAGGAGCGCGCCTGATATTGAAGTGGCTGAATTTCAGTTTGTGGTGAAGAAGAGTAGTTATTGAATTTCAGTACTGAGACACAAGATTAAAGACGCAAGACTTAAGATAAGTCTTTTTGTATTCAACGATTTAGTAAAAAACAATCCCCGATTACCTTTGATTAGGTACTTGCGCACAAACTTTTGTTTGTATTTGTATTTGTGTTTGAATTTGAACTTACCTTACTTCTCCACTTCCTTAGGTTTTACATTTTTAGCGTGCGGATAATCCGAATACAAAATAATGGGCATCACCATCCACCTACCTTCGTTTTGTTTCCAATCATACTTAGAATCCGTATCTACGGGCATTACTCCATGGTGAATCCCTGGCGACATCACAATCAAGTCTCCTGGTTCAGTATGTGGGTCAATCATAAAAGGCTCACTCGTTGCAGAAGCTTTTCCATATACTCCTCCTTCCTTGAAATCGGCCCCGTATTGTGATGCCTGTATGATGGTTTGGATTTTGGCAAATTTGGTCATGGGGTCGATGTGTTCGGTTTGGTAGCCACCACCACGAGGATAGTGGTGAATATTGACCCTTGCAATCGCTCCTTCAGAAGGAATGTTGTGGATGTGTGCCGACTTGTCCATGCCTGCCAAAAAATTCTTGACTTCAAAAATTTGCTTGAAGAAATCAAAAGTTGCGTGATTCTGTTCGTACCAACCATGATAGTAGGTGGCGTGCATTTTGGATTTGACCCATGCTTTTGGATAGTTGTCATGTAGGCGGTGGTAATCGGGACAGTCGTCAAATAGGGGATGCCAAGAAGGTTCCGTTTGAAGTCCTGCTTCATAGACCTTTTGGCGAAATTGAAGGATGGCTGATTTGGGGTAAAATTGTTGGACAATGAATACCGTTGGAGCTTCAATTTGTGCTATGAAATCATCGGTCTGCGTATAGACCAATTGAAGGAAATCGGCTTTGTTGATTTTTTTTAATTGCATGGAAAATGAGAATTGAGAATGAATACCGTGGAACAGAAAATTTCAACATCATTCTATAACAAAATTCATCTATTTACATCCCTCTAAATCCCTCCCAAGAAATCGGGATAAACTCTTCAAAGGGGGATTTCCCTTATTATCAGTGAATTCCCCCTTTGAAGGGGGCTGGGGGATGTTACGTAAGTTTTGGGAGGTTGTCAATAGTTTTCGTTACAGTATCATAGCCGTCAAGCTAAGGAAAATCCTGTTTATTTACCCTGAAAGGGTTTGAGCAGTAGCACGGGGCAACGTCCTGTAGGGCAATCATAAATGTAACATTAGCCCTGAAAGGGCGAAAGCATTCAGCTATCCTTTTTGCTTTCGCCCTTTCAGGGCTGGAATTTCTTTTTTTGCTTCGTAGGGCGATGCCCCACGCTATTGCTTTTGCCCCTTTGGGGCCTCTCTCCCTCATTCTTAGCTTGACGGTTATAATATAATGAATAAACAAAAGTAGGTTTTTTATTCAACAACACCTTTGAAGCTTCTTCCATCTCCTACTAAAACTGCCAAATATACGTTCTTAATTATCCATTACACAATATTCGCTCTGAATGCTCAATTCTTCATTAATCAATCTCTCACTAAAAGATTAAAAATGAATCAGTTAGCATATTATGAAATACGGTTTTTTTTGCGTATCTTTGTTTGCTTGCGATAATTTAATTTAACAATTATAACTACTTAAAATACAATACATTATGTCGTCAAATTATACTGCCGATAGTATTCAGGTTTTAGAGGGATTAGAAGCCGTTCGGAAACGTCCTGCAATGTACATTGGAGACATAGGCTTTAAGGGTTTGCACCACTTGGTTTACGAGGTGGTTGACAACTCTATTGACGAAGCTTTGGCAGGATATGCAACCGAAATTTCTGTGGTTATCCACGAAAACAACTCTATTACGGTAAAAGATGATGGACGTGGAATTCCTGTGGCCATCCATGAAAAAGAAGGTCGTTCTGCATTGGAAGTCGTCATGACAGTCCTTCATGCAGGGGGAAAATTTGACAAAGGTTCTTACAAGGTATCGGGCGGTTTGCACGGTGTTGGGGTATCCTGTGTCAATGCGCTTTCTTCTCATGTGAAAGTCGTAGGAGGAAGAGATGGAAAGAAGTACCAACAAGAATACAGCATTGGTGCACCTTTGTATCCAGTAAAAGAAGTAGGGGAGACAGACGAAAGAGGTACGATCACCACCTTCCTTCCTGATGACAGTATTTTTACGACTACGGTCTATAAGTACGATACCTTGGCTTCTCGTTTGAGAGAATTGAGTTATTTGAACAAGGGCATTAAATTGGTATTGATTGATGAGCGAGAAAAAGCAGAAGATGGTAGTTTCGTTTCTGATGTATTTTTATCAGAAGGCGGGCTGACAGAATTTGTGACCTACTTGGATTCTACTCGACAGGCATTGACTACCAAACCCATCCACTTGGAAGAAACCAAAGACATGGTGGTTGTAGAGGTAGCACTTCAATACAATACGGGCTACAATGAGAATGTACATTCGTATGTAAACAACATCAACACGATTGAAGGAGGAACGCACGTATCGGGCTTTCGCAGAGCTTTGACCCGTACCTTCAAAAAATATGGAGATGACAACAACTTGTTCAGCAAGTCCAAAATCACGGTCAGTGGCGATGATTTCCGAGAGGGATTGACGGCTTTGATTTCGGTAAAAGTACCTGAACCTCAATTTGAAGGGCAAACCAAGACCAAACTGGGAAATGGGGAAGTCATGGGAATTGTAGATAGTGCAGTGAGCCAAGCATTGAACCATTTTTTGGAAGAAAATCCAAGAGAAGCAAAAATCATTATCGAAAAAGTCCTTTTGGCTGCCAGTGCTCGACATGCCGCTCGTAAGGCGAGAGAATTGGTACAGCGAAAAAGTGCCTTGACAGGCTCTGGATTACCTGGCAAACTATCTGATTGTTCGGACAAAGACCCTAAAAACTGCGAAATTTATTTGGTAGAGGGTGATTCGGCTGGCGGTACTGCCAAACAAGGTCGTGACCGTGCATTTCAAGCCATCCTGCCTTTGCGTGGTAAGATTCTGAACGTGGAGAAGGCGATGGACTACAAAATCTACGACAACGAAGAAATTCGCAATATTTTCCAAGGTTTGGGTGTGTTTCACAATGAACAAAAAGAATTGGTACTCGACAAATTGCGCTATCACAAGGTCATCATCATGTGTGATGCCGATGTCGATGGTAGTCACATTACTACTTTGATTCTTACCTTCTTTTTCCGTCAAATGAAAGAGTTGGTCGAGCAAGGATATATTTACATTGCTGCTCCCCCACTCTATTTGGTGAAGCGTGGCAAAAAACAGCAATACTGTTGGACGGAACCTCAACGAGAGGCTGCGGTGAGAGAATTGGCAGGTAATGGCGACCCAAGTAAGGTACACATTCAACGCTACAAAGGTCTCGGTGAGATGAATGCCAACCAGCTTTGGGATACAACCATGAATCCTGAATTTAGAACGCTTCGACAGGTGACTATCGAAAGTGCAGCACAGGCGGATTATGTGTTCTCTATGTTGATGGGTGGCGATGTTGCTCCTCGTAGAGCATTCATTGAGAGCCATGCAAAGTATGCGAAAATTGATATTTAATGTGTGGATTGGTGGGTTCGTAATCGGTGATTAGTGACTGGTTATTAAAAAAAATCTATCAACTACTTCAATAAAAAAGGCGACAAAACCATTGAGTTTTGTCGCCTTTTTTAATTTTTGTCTGTTTAAAAAAATGATACTTCTTTCTTTTTTAAAACTTCAAAAGCTCTGTATATCAACTCCTTCAATTCTCCCCCTTCACATACTCCTCATACAATTCAAACAAAAACTCTATCCGATTGCGTTCGTTCACAAAAGCTTGTGGACGGTAACACAAATCTACTGCCTTGTCCAATTGTTGATGCGCTTTGACCAAATCGGGCGGCATCGCCAAAGGGTCGTACAAATCCGCCAAACTGCTATCGGGATATTTGGCTCGAACATCCAAGACCTTTTGGGCGGCTTTTTCTACTCGTTTTTTGTGTTTGTCGGAGGTGTTTTTTGGGAAAGGATAGTTGTTGTAAACCAATTTATTGGAGTAACGATAATCACTTTTCAATCTCCCACAAGTGTATTTCACCCAAGCCATGTGCATTTCAGAAGTTAAAACACCAAAATGAAAAATTGTTCCTTTAGGAATGATATACAATTGGTTAGATGCGACTATTTCTTTATTTAAATAAGCGATTGGAATGTATTTTCTTCGTTCAGATGAAACCGTAGGAATAGCAATGTAATCATTTTTTGGCTGCCTTATTTCTGCAAAAAGAGTGGGGAAATCTGCCATTTTTTTTGTGTTGGTACGATTACTCTTCGACCTCCATATTTTTACTTTACTGACTTTTTCAGAAATGATTTTCGATTTTCTTACCGACTGTATATTGCTCTTATCAATCCAAACACAATACCTTCT
>JBGCDY010000026.1:0-2494 GCA_045105835.1 Chitinophagales bacterium | reverse complement strand
GTAATATTATCCTTTGAAGTCAAAAAACTCCACAATGAAAACCTCCCAAAGAGCCATCAGAAGACATCACCGAACCAGGCTCTTAAAAAAACGAAAAAATTATTGGGGTGGCTTGTGGTTCTTTAGAGAAGAGCCAATTAGCAAAAAAGTCATCAACACTCCAAAACCTTGCTCCTGTTTTATGTGTGGCAATGCAAGAAGACACTGGAAGGAAAAGACTTTTCATGAGCTAAAATTTGAGACTTTTGCAGAACACCAAACCACCACGACAATATGAAACCTCCCATTTACCAAACTTCAAGATTCACCCTCCAAGCCTACACACCAAAAGATGAAAACCAATTTGTGGCAATGTGCATAGACCCTGTTTCCGTAGCATTTATGGGCGGTGCAGAAGGAATTGAAGCGCAAGAGCGAGAACTTTTCCAGCGCATTTCCAAATTGTATGAAAAAGAAAATATAACAAGATGGTTTTGGGTTTGGGGCGTGTATGAGGGCGAAAAACTCTGTGCTCACCTCGAATTAAAGGAAACAGGACATACCAATCCCGATGAATTAGAAATCGTCTATATGGTGCATCCCGAACACCGAAGGAAGGGAGTAATGACTGAAGTTTTGGCTTTTTTGAAAGAAAATCAAGAGAAATGGAAACGAAAAATCATTGCAACGGTCAGTCCGAAAAACATAGTCTCACTTAGTTTGTTAGAAAAATGGGGAATTGACAAACGAGAAGTCGTCAAAGATTCAGATGGTGGTGACGATTATCTCAAAGTATGCCTTTCTCAATAAGGGTGGGTTTCGAAACCCACCCTTATTGAGAAAATGCAAACCAATTTCTTGGTTTCAAAATTTATTTCCTTAAAAATCAAGCAAATATGACTCAATACAGAGACAATGGTGCAGTAGGTGCTTTATTAGACGAATACCAAAAATCAATCATTGAACTGCAACAAGTAATTGGCAATATCAGTCAGCATCAATTAATAACGATAGCAGACAATGAAACCAAAGACCCCGACTGCAAATCTATTCAAACCATTTTGACCCATGTAGTCAGTTCAGGTTATGGATATGCCATCATGGTACGCAAATCACTTGGAGAAGAAATCAAACCTTATCGACGAAAAACATTGGACTCCATTGAAGCCTACCAAAAAGCATTGACCGATATGTTTGCCTACAATGAAAAACTGTTTGACGACTACCCAAAATTGAAGATTTATGAATACGATTCCGACAAAAAAATGATAGCAAGGTGGGGACAGCGTTTTGATGTAGAACAATTGTTTGAACATGCCATCGTTCATATACTAAGACACAGAAGGCAAATCGAACGATTTTTACTCAAAATTCCTACAAAATGAAGTCAAAAAAGAACCGCAGGCAGTTTCTAAAAAACACCTCCTTAGCAGCCTTATCCGCCAGTATTCTACCCCTCACTGCAAAGGCAAAAATCCCAAAAGAGCAAGCCGAAGAAGCTGCTCTGATGTGCGACCCAACGACATTGGACTACTACGGAAAGGGGCCTTTCTACACCGAAAATCCTCCCACCATCCAAAACAACCAACTCGCAAAAACAGACGAACCTGGCACTCGAATGATTATCAGTGGTCGGGTTTACAACTTGGATTGTTCCGAATACCTTCCCAATGTAATCATCGACATTTGGCACGCCAACGACGCAGGACAATACGACAATTCGGCTTACAATCTCCGAGGCATTACGACTTCAAATGAGCAAGGGTTTTACGTTTTCGAGACAATTTTGCCTGGTAAATATTTGAATGGCAGTCAGTTTCGTCCTGCTCATATTCACTTCAAAATCAAACCACCAGGTTTTAGTGAACTCATTACCCAATTGTATTTTGAAGGCGATACCAGCATAGCAAATGACAGCGCAGCCTCCATTACAAGTGGAGAATTTGATGCTACCAGCCGAATCATTCCATTGACCACCAATAGCGAAGGAAAACTTGAAGGTACTTGGGATATTGTCGTCAATGGCGACGGAATCACAGGCATCAACGACCTTCACTTAGACAAAGGTTTGATTTACAAAATCAACCCCAATCCTTTTTCCGAAAGCGTCACGATTCGATATGGCGTATTTCGCCACTCCAAAGTCAGCCTATTGGCGTATGACATGCAAGGTCAATTGGTCGCAAATTTGGAGGAAAGAACCCTGCCGCCCGAACAATACGAAGCCGTTTGGAAACCAGACACCCAACTCCCCAAAGGACACTATTTCATCATTCTGAAAATCAACGACCTACAAGTGCATTACCAAAAAGTAGTTCGGTGTTAAAGTTTGCTTTAGGCAATTGAAAGTATTAAAATAGTCAAGTCCTATGTGTCATACTGTATTACCTTCTGAATGGATAGAAGGATTTAAGTTAAATATCCACCCGATAAGATGAAGTTGACAAAGTAAACCCACAAAATCAAAAAATGAACAGAGAGTCAATCGAATATTTCATGCGACAAGCCATTTTGG
>JBGCDY010000025.1:0-2803 GCA_045105835.1 Chitinophagales bacterium | reverse complement strand
AATGCCGCACTTTTTCCCTGACTAAATTTGTGTGGGTCTTTGGTGTTTTTGGTGCGTTCGATATCCAAAATCAATTGCCCACCAATGCCAATTTCTTCGTGTGCGATGACCACAGGATGCCAAGTAATCCCTTTTTTTCGTTTATCCTCAAAAGATACATGGTCCAGTGTTTCCTGACTTCGCTTGACTTCCTCTTCTCGCTCCAAACGAATCATTTTGAGCATGTGGTTGATTTCACTTGTACTATTCATTCCTGTTTTTTGTTCTATTGAAGTGCAAATATAGTATATTGTATTTGCCTCAACATTGGGTAGAAAATTAAAAAACTAAAAGAGAACGATTTTCCTTTCAAAAGCCTTATATTAGAAAAAACCTTTCAAAGATGAGCAAGAAAGACAACAATACAAGCAAAAGTTTTACAAGTTGGACACAAGTAGAGGTGGAAAAACAGTTTAACCTAAACTTGGAATTGACCCACCCAGTTTTGAATGAGTGGTTAGAAGCGGAGGAACCTATCACAGATTTTGAAAATCAAGCACTTGATAGATTGCGGCAAAAGGCATTTGTATATGTTAGGGCTTGGAATGAAACAGAATTGACTGCCAAATTAATTTCTGCTATTTTTGATTTGGTGGATTTTGACCAGATTAAATACTCCTTATTTTTAGAACGCCCTATATCAGGAATTATCAATGACATTGCCATACATGGTAAGGCGGATATGATTATTGCTACAGGTAGAGACATACCTGAAAGCCCTTACTATTTTCTTCAAGAATTCAAAAAAGAAAAGGCAAACAGCGGAGACCCTGTTGCTCAAATGCTCTTGGCAATGTTGTTGGCTCAACAGCAAAACGATAATGCAAAACCTTTGTATGGCAGCTATATCAATGGGCGAATGTGGTTTTTTTCTGTATTGGTGGGGAATACTTATAGTTTGAGTGATAGTTATATCGTGACACACATGGATGATTTGCAGCAAATTTTACGAATGTTGAAAAGGTTGAAGAAAAAAATTGAGGAGAGTTTGAAGATTTAGACTCATTCGACCTGTTTCCTTGTCTCGCTCTAAACGAATACAAAACGTATGAAAAAATCACTTTTCATCATAATAAGTGGAGTGTGTTTAAGCTTTTCAAGCTTACTTCAAGCCCAATACAACTTCAACAAAGTATTTGGAAATGACACTTTATTAGAAGTCCACAAAACAACTATTCAAACTTTGGACGGAGGATTTATCACAGCAGGTAAACAAGATGAATCTTCTTTAGTGATTCGTGACGATTCTATTGTGATAAGGAAAATCGCTATTAATGGAAAAACAATGTGGGAGAAAAAATATGATATTTCCAGTTGGGATGGTCAATGGGCAAATGATATAAAGCAGTTATCAGATAGTAGTTTTGTGATTGTTGGTACTGTTATCAATGATTCTATTGATGCTACACAAGATGTTTATTTGATGAAATTAAACAGAATAGGAGAAAAACTTTGGATAAAAACTTATGGAGGAAAAAAGAATGAGGTAGGTAGAAAATTTGTTTTAACCAATGATGGAGGGTTTATTTTGATAGGGTATACAGCTTCTGGCACTACCATAGGTAACAATTCAGATGTCTATGTAGTTAAAACAGATTCTTTTGGGAATATAGAATGGGAAAAAAATTACGGGGATGAAGTAGTCAATAGTGGATACTCTATTCAGGAAACCCAAGATGGGGGTTATATTATAGGTTTAATAAATGCTCGGATAGGAGGAAATAAAAACGATGCTTCTTTAATTAAGTTGGACAAGAATGGAGAAGTTGAATGGCATCAATATTACCAAGAAATAGGGCGAAATTATGGAGGGTATTGTATACAAACTTTAGATGGTGGATACATGATGGCTGGGGGAGTAAGTCGAATGGCTTATCTCGTCAAAACCGATGCTTTGGGAGAAATAGTATGGGAAAAATTCTTCGATTTAGATTTTAATAGACATGTCTTTACAGGAATTATGCAACTAAATGATGGTAATTTAATAATCAATGGAGGGGTAGAAATGCCTTTTGAAGCAAATCATAATTTTGAAGGTTTGTTGATGAAACTTAATCCAGAAGGAGAAATAATCTGGTATCAAACCTATCGGCATGGTTTGGACAGGTTTGATACGTTAGACGGTTATATTTACGATGTGGACACTACTTCTGATGGTGGTTTTATCATGGCAGGGATGGCAACCAATAATCCACCAGAAGGCACCAATATTTCAGACAACAATGCTTGGTTGCTTAAAACCGATAGTTTGGGCAATGATTGGATGCCTTTTAGTACTTCTCCAAGTTCCTACGAAGTTTGCGTAGGGGATTCTTTGGTTTTGGATGCAGAAATTTCGGGTGGTACGAGTAATTACTTGGAATACCAATGGTCGGGAGTTGATACCAGTCTTTTGACTACTCCTCAAATTGCTCAACCTACATATACACCTACTCAATCAGGAACTTATCTTTTTGAAGTGGGCATTACCGATAGCAAAGACAGCAGTACGACTGCACAAGTTTTGGTGGAAGTGTGGGAAGCTCCAGTGGTGGTTTTGGAGGTGGATAGTTTTCACATTTCCATAGATAGTTCTTTTGTTTTACCAATGGAGATTGAAGGAGGTTTGGCAGATTATACCCACGAATGGTCGGGTTTGGGAGCTGCTTTTTTGTCCAATACTACTGTTTTGCAGCCTACTTTTGAGGCTTTGGAATTGAATACTTTTGCATTGCAGTATTCGGTAGTCGATGCCAATGGCTGCGAGGCATTGAAGGAGATAACT
>JBGCDY010000024.1:0-9755 GCA_045105835.1 Chitinophagales bacterium | reverse complement strand
ACCGTAGCCGATAACGGTGCTGTTGATATTTGCCTCCGCACTCACATTGACATATTTGCCATTGTCGTTCCGCATCAATTTGTCCCCAGATAATGGGTGTTCTTTGCCTTCAAAGCCTTTTTTCTGCCCAAAAGTACCGTTGTGGTGAACAGAGTGATTGAGTTGGAACATATCCAAATCTCCATCCAAATCGTAGTCAAAAAAAGCAGCTTGTGTGCCATAACCTTCAAAATCCAAACCGTATTGAGGAGCTTGGTCTTCAAATACAGGAATACCATTTTCTAAACCTTTACAGATATAGAGTTGATTGCGTCCCGTAATATTGTCGTGTTTTCCGATTTGTGAGACATAGATATCTAAGAGTCCATCGTTGTTGAAGTCAACAGCAGAAGCTCCTGATGTCCAGCCCTCCATACCTTTCATTCCCGCTTCTTGGGTGACATCTCGGAATTTCAGATTGCCTTCGTTCAAAAACAACTTGTTGTCTCCCATATTGCTGGTAAAATACAAATCGTCTAAGCCATCTTGATTGAAGTCTCCGCAAGCGATTCCACCACCATTGAAGAAATACATGTAACTGAATACATTGAATTCTAAAGACTGCTTCAATACATTTTCAAACTCCAAACCCGTAGTATTCTTTCGCAACAATTCAAATTGGGCTTCAGCGGGAGGATTCGTTCCGTTTTTAGTAGATGTACTTGAAGATTGTTCGGTGCAGCTGTTAAAAAAAAGTAAGCTTACAAGTATAGGCAAGAGGGTAAGGTGTAATCTTTTGAAGTATGAAAAAGGGGACATCTTACCTTTGGAATTGGAGGAGTAACTTTTCAACACCTCGGCTTCGAGATTACACCTTTTCGATTCCTCAAAGATGTCACCTCGAAGCCTTTGATTGTGAGTATTTTTATCAAATGAATTGGTTTTCATTTTTATTGTCATTTTAATTTTCATTTTGACTTTGGAAAAGGGCAGAGAGACAAAATAAGGGGCTAAAATGGTGTTTTGAAGCAAAACAAAATCTCACTTCCCTCTTCTTGCCTCTCTACTCCAAAAAATCACTTTTCATTCACTCGAAATAGTTTACTTTTTGCATCGTTTATCAAGCTCAATAGGTAACGACTCTTTCCGATTTTCACCTCTGCCAACTGTTTGACATCGCCACGAATAAACAAGCCCGCATCTTTGTTTTCGATGCGCTCAAAATCTCCGCCACCTTTGTTCATCAACACATGTCCAAAACTTCCGTCTAACTTGGAGAATTGAGGAGTAAATCCGCTGTCATTTCCCGCCAAAATTAAGTCTTTTTGGTCGTCACCATTGAGATCGGCACAGTAAATATCGCAGACACACGAAAATTGTACTTCTTGGGGAAGTGCCTTGATTTCAAACTGACCGTTTCCCTTGTTGATCGCGACAGTAGACTTGAAGTAGTTGGCTTCCAATTGATAAGCTATTTTCAAATCTTCCTCCGAAAACAATTCTTGAATGGATTTGGTCGCATAGTCGCTGTGCTTCAAATTCTTCTTTTTCAAACTCACCAATTGGTCTGTGAGTTCTTTTTTGAGGTGAACAGGAACGTCCCGCCCTTCAATGGTTTGGGTGATGATTTTTTCGATGGTGCCATTTCGGTCAAAATCCGACAGCCACAATTTGGCTGGGGCTTCTGGATTTCCCGAAAAGTAAAAATTTTCCCCACGATTGCCCATGATCAAATCTTGGTCGCCATCGCCATCTACATCTGCCGCTTCAATCGCATACCACCATCCCGAAAGCGCAGATAAATCGGTCTTGAGTTCTTCCCAATTCCCGCCTGCAAAACTGAATACTTTGGGAGCCATCCATTCACCAACGACCACCAATTCTTCTTTTTTGTCTTGGTTGATATCCACCAAAGTTGCGTCCGTCACCATACCGAGTTGGGTCAAAGGTTTGAATTTATCCTTGGCTACGTCTTTGAATTTGCCCTTCCCATCGTTTTCGTACAAATAGCTGCGGGCAGGAACGCCATATTTGTTAGGCACACTTCTACTTCCTACAAAAATATCCAAATCGCCATCCTCATCCATGTCAAATGGAACGATGACCGAAGTATTCAAACCATTGGAACTGAGTGCTTGTTGATTCAAAGTAAAGTTTCCTTTTCCATCATTGAAATAGAGCCTGTCCTGCATAAATCGGGTTCCTGCCATTTGGTGATTTCCTCCAGACCCAACAAATAAGTCCAAATCGCCATCACCGTCTACATCCAAAAAAGTTGCAGCCGTATCTTCAAAACCGACCTCTCCTTCAAACATTCCCTTATTGGGTTTTGCAAATTGCCCGTTTTGTTTTTGCATGTACAATAGCCCATGAAAATCTGCTGCGCCACCTACAAAAACATCCTCCAAGCCATCGCCATTCACATCGCCTACGGCAGCCTTCGGCCCTTCTCTTGACAACATGCGCATGGTTAAGCCTTCTTGAAAAAAGTCAATGAATCGGTCTTCTTTGTGGGCTTCAAAATCATTGTTCACTTCAGATAGTAAAGTTTGAGTGTTCTTTTTTGGGGCTTCAAAGTTTGATTTCACCTTTTCGGATTCCTCATAGTTGATGACCAAAAGTGTGTCAACAGGCGGATTTCGGAAAACACTCTGGGTTTTGTCCATCCATATGACCACCAAAGAATCCAGCTTGTCTTTTTTGCCCAAACCAAAAACCATTTTGTAGTCTATCGAAGACTGAAAACCCCGTGTGGGAATCATCTGAAAATTGAACTGTTCCTCTCCAGCAAAGGCTGAAACTTTTGACCCAATGGCGAATGTATTTTTTGCAGTTCCTTTTAGCTGAACGGATAGGTAATGGTTTTGAAGCTGTTCTGTGCTGTTGTTTTTGAATAAAAAGGATGCTTGATTCAAATTGTTGACCACCAAATCCAAGTCGCCATCATTGTCTAAATCACCATAAGATGCGCCATTGGAAAAGCTGGCTTCTTCAAACCCAAAATCAATCCCCTTGTCTCCAAAGGTTAAATCACCATTGTTGTGAAAGAGTTGATTCAATTGAGGTTTAGAAGGCATTTCTTTGAGGATTTCCTGCAATTTTGTTTTTTCGCCCGAAGCTGCCATCTTCTGAAAGACTTCATTGGAAAAGAAGTCAATAAAATCCTGGTCAATTACATCTTGGTAAATGCCATTGCAAACGTATATATCTCGATAGCCATCGTTATCCACATCAAACAACAATGCCCCCCAACTCCAATCCGATGCCGCCACTCCACTGTACCAAGCTATTTCGCTGAATGAATGGTCTTTGTTGTTGTATTGCAGGGTGTTGTGCATGTATTGGTGGTAAAAATCTCGCTGTTGTTTGAGGAGATAGACATTGTAGTTTTCAAATGCTAAATTGGTTTTTCGACGAGAGTCTTCTTTTGGAAGCATTTCGGTGACGAATATTTCGGGGTAGCCATCGTTGTTGATGTCTGCCATGTCTGCCCCCATTGAAGCCAAACTTAGGTGTCCCATCCAACCTTTGATGTCTTCGGTAAAGGTGACTGTTGTACCTGTTTTGTCCGATTTTCCATCGTTGATATAGAGGTAGTCTCGTTCAAAAAAATCGTTGGATACATACATATCTGGCAACATATCTCCATTGACATCCCCCACCGTAATACCCAAACCAAAACCAATCAAACTGCTGTAAATCCCTGCTTCTTCGGTTACGTCCGTAAACTTCCCATCTTCATTCTTCAATAATTTATCTCCACCTCCCTTCAAAAAATCCTTGACGGGCCAATCTTCAGCTTTCAAATCTCGCTTGTTGCTATAATTCAAGGTGTTGACGGGAATAAAGCTGTTGTTCAATAAATACACATCCAAATCACCATCCAAATCATAGTCAAAAAATGCGGCATGAGTGGTGTACCCTCCTTCGTCCAAATTGAAGTCTGCGGATTGTTCGGTGAAGGTCAAATCCCCATTATTGATAAACAGTTCGTTTTTTTGGTCGTCACCTTCCACATAGCCCGCATTGCAGACATAAATATCTAAGAGTTGGTCATTGTTGATGTCCACCATCACGACTCCTGTACTCCAACCTCTTTCGCCTGCTACTCCTGCTTTTTGGGTGATGTCTTCAAACTCAAAATTCCCTTTGTTCAAAAAAAGTTTATTTTTGACCATGTTCCCCGTCATATACACATCTGCCAAGCCATCCCCATTCACATCTCCAATGGCTACACCACCACCATTGTAAAAATTGCGGTAGGAGAAAATATTGAACTTTTCGGTATTTTCGATGGTATTGGTGAAATCAAATCCAGATTGCTTAGAATCAACTTCTTCAAAGAGGGCTGGAGTTTGCCTGTTTTTTTGGGATTGTTTGTTTTCGTCACTTATGGATTCCGAACCACAAGCTGAGAAAAAAAGCATTCCGATTAGAATTGCAGTATGTAAAAGTTTATGGGTTTTCATTTAATTTGTGATTTGTTTGGTTCAAAATCAAAAAGAAAAAAATGAATTTTTCACTCCTAAAATTACAAAAAATTGTTGTTTTCCTGCTTTTGAGTAACGGCTTCATTTCGATTCCTTCAAAAGCGCAAACCATCGATTCCTCCATAGATACGACTTATCGCCATTCAATCCTACTGCAAATAGACAATGATGCTTTTTTTGCAACGGATGCATATTATACTGCTGGTATTGATTTGGAATATAGACGTTTGGTGAAAAATGAAAATTGGCTACGCTCTGTGTTTAAGAATCCCGATGGAAAACTCACGGTTGGGTATCGCTATGGCTTCAAAATATTTACGCCTTTTGAAATTAGTGAGGATGCATATTTGAACGGCAGTCAAGACCGACCTTATGCAGGAATTCAATTCCTCAATGGTCGAATTTCTTATTTCCCGAAGGATGATAAGGGGCATGAGTTTGGTTTGTTGATAGGAACAGTTGGCGAACGGGCGGGAATGGGTAGACTTCAAAGGTCGTTTCATCGAGCCATCAATACTCTGCTTCCTTTTGGTTGGGAAAATCAAATCAGTAATGAATGGGTTACAAATCTTCAATACAAATATTGGAGAGAGGTTCCTTTTGGTCAAGCAACTACTATCATTAGTGAAAGTGAAGTTGTCGTTGGAACGGCTCAAAGTTTTATCAATCAAAGTAGCTTGATTAGAATAGGCAAATTCTCTCCTATCAGACATACTTCTTTTGCAGGTTCACGATTGGGCAAAAAAAGTAAAATGACTGCAATTGAAGATTATGCTTTTTTAGGACTGGGCATTAGCCACGTATTTCACAATATTTTCATTGAAGGAAGTCTATTTGACAATCCAAGCCCTTTTACTGTTAAAGCAAAAAAATGGTTGTTTTCACAACAATTTGGCTTCCAATATTCTTACTCCAAACTTGCTTTTCGTTTTGTACTCAGTCATGTTGGTGCTGAATTTGTTGAAGGCAAATCACATTTTAGAATGAGATTGAAGGTTTGGAGAAGGTTTTGAAGTAAACCTATAATAAAAAACAGGTTGCACTAAGATATAGAACAACCTGTTTCTTTGTTGAGAATAATTTTTGAACTGTTTTTTATAAATCAGTTGCTCTTGTTACTCTCTATCATATAAGTGTATTGCTTAGTAACCTGGGTTTTGCTCCAAGTTAGGGTTCGTAGAAATTGCTTCACCAGGAATAGAGAACAACAAACGAGTTACCGCAGATGGATTTGGCTTTTGTTGCCATGTACCTAAGAAAGTACCAAAGCGAATTTGGTCATTTCTTCTCCAGTTTTCCCAGTATAGCTCTCTTCCTCTCTCGTCCAATAGTGTTTGTTCAGTAATAGAACCCAATTGAGAAGCTCCTCTTACACTACGAAGTGTATTTACCATAGTCAAAGCTTCAGCAGTATTTCCTTTGCGCATCATCGCTTCTGCTTTCATCAACCATACATCTGCAAATCGGAAGATTACAAAATCGTTATCAGCTGCATCACCAGGAGTAGTAAAATCAACAGGGTATTTGATACAACGAATACCTGCTATTTCAAAGTTAGAGCTGGTTTCTGTTAAGCCAAACTCTGGTGTAAATGCCAAAGGAAGACCTGTTCTATCTTGTAATTCATTCCCTGCACCATCATATTGCTGCCCTACCAAGAAACCTGCATTCAAACCAGAATTGCCTTCTTGGAAAAGAGGAAGTTCTGCTTTTGCACGTTTGTCTCCTTCTTCAAAAAGATTGTATAGGTCAGTCAAAGCTACAAAACCATTCCATCCACTTGGGTTTTGGTTGTAGTGAGTACTCATGTGAAAGTAGCAACGAACATTACCAGCTGCTGCACCAGAAGTGTTTTCAGAAACAAAAATCAACTCACTTGATTGGTCACCATTATCAGGAGAAAAGTTGTCAAAGTAGTTGTCATCTACTGAATAACGTCCACTATTGATGATATTGTCACAATACGCAATCACTTTATCCATATCTGCTGCATCAAAAGAGTAAGGACCTTCCATGGCACCACCATCAGAACCAGTTGCTTTATAAACTGCTCTGTTTAAATACAGTTTAGATAATAGTGCATAAGCAGCATCTTTTGAAGCTACAGAAGCACCTACACCCTCAGCTAAATTTGGTATTTCGGCTTCTAATTCACCAATAATTATATCCACTAATTCTGCACGGCCTAAAACTTGAGTAGGTGGGTTCACCAAATTATCATTACAAGGTCGTCTTGGCAATTTGCCAAAATTATCCAAAATATAAAAATCACTCAAAGCTCTTAAGAATGTTGCTTCTGCTTTCACTTGACCAGTAGCACCTGCACACAATACATTGAAAGCACTAAATGAATTGGAATTAAATGTTTTCCACAATCTGTTTATAAACTGGTGAGCAGTTGTCCAAGAATGGGTATGCAATACACGCCAAATACCTGCATCATCCCAATCTCGACCTCTTGTAGGACCAGCCATCTCATCAGTAGTATGTAGAAGGACAGTTCCTAACTCTTCTTGTGTCTGTAAGGTGCGCAATCCATCGTAAGCTCCTTGAAGCAATTGGGCGGGGTCAGCATCTCCCGCCTCGATAGTTGTAAAACCATCTTTGATTTCTTCATCCAAATCAGCACAACTTGGGAGCACCAAGAAGGCTAATGTGAAGATTAATATATAAGAAAAATATTTATTATTCATGATATTAGATAATTTTTGAAATAAAAAAAATAAAATTTAGGTTGCCCATTAAGTGTTTATCAAAGATAATCTTTAATAGGTTTTATTTTTGTAATATAGGATACAATAACTATGTTAGTTCTGTATTCTACCTTCAATTAAAATACAAAGTTAGCACCGAAAGTGAAAGATGTTGCTCTTGGATAAGTAGAGTAATCAATACCAAAAGAAGGTACATCATCAATATTTTTATTTTTGTTTACTTCTGGATCAAATCCACTATAGTCTGTCAATAGGAATAAGTTTTGACCAGTTGCATATACACGGATAGACTTCAACCAATCTACAGATGAAGGGATATTGTATCCAACTGTCAAATTCGCCAATCGGAAGAAATCTGCATCTTCTAAGAACAAAGTAGAAGGCTTTGGAGAATCACTGCCCCCTTGACCAGAACCTATGACTCTATCATCTACATTTGCTCCTCCATTCAAGGAAGCGCGGTTGAACAATGCCAAAGCAGTATTGTCAAATACTTGATGCCCAAATAATCCATAACCATACATACTAATATCAAAATTGCCCATTGTAAGAGATGTTCTTATACCAATGTTCATATCAGGATTTGGATCTCCGAAAAAGCCTCTATCACCATTTCCTGGACCAACAATACCACTGGATGTATCTTCTCCGTCATTATTTAAGTCTGCATAAGTTCCATTACCTGCATCATCAAAACCAAGAAATTCAGGTAAGTAGAAAGCGTATAATGGTTGATTGTCATAAATCAACTGTGCTCTTTGGTTAGATAGTCCTTGTCCATTGATATCACCCGTAAGGATACCATCAGGGAATACACTAGCTACACCGTTTACAACATTGTCGAATATACTCACGTTCAACCCAACATCCCAACGAAGTTTGTCATTGTCTACTACAATCGCATCAAGGTTGAAGTCAATACCTGTATTTTTAACAGTGATTTGATCAAAATTTCTCCATACGAAAACATTTGGAGCAGGCTGTGCAGCAGGAACTCTAAACAATAGGTCTTGTGTTTCTTTGGTGTACCAATCAATAGAACCTGTAATTCTGTAGTTAGCAAAACCGTAGTCAACACCTACGTTGAACTGAGACGTAGATTCCCATTTCAAATCGGGGTTACCTACTACTCTTTGAATAATACCACTACCGTTGTCAGTAGGTTTGAATTGGCTCTGAGCAGAACCTGATGGGAACTCTTGATTACCTGTTACACCATATCCAACTCTCAATTTCAAGTCATCAAAAGCATCAGGAACAAAATCTTCTTTGTGTAATTGCCACGCAAAAGCAGCAGAAGGGAATACACCATAACGGTTTCCTTCTCCAAAACGACTAGAACCATCTGCACGAACAGTTGCTGTAAACAAATATTTGTCACTCAAAGTCAAGTTTACACGACCAAAGAAGGACTGTAATACATTATCTGGCTCTGCAAAAGATTTATTTTGTTCTGCAGGAAAAGCACTTGCAAAGTTTAAGTTGTTGGTATATAAGGTTTGATCATCTACGAGGAAACTGTTTGCTCTCTGACTGTTACCTTTTCTGGTTAGTTTTTGATACGCATAGCCTCCAATAGCACTCAAAGCTACATTGTCGTTCAAGTCTTTGTTGTAACTCAAAGTATGCTCATGCAATTGAGAGAACGATTGAATCGTTTCTATATTCGCAACTCCACCTGAACCAGCAGCAAAGTTAGTATTCATCAACCTAGAAACAGCTACTCGTCTTACAGATTCCGAACGGTCAATACCTAAGTTGTATTTGTAATTCAACCCTTCTGCAATATTGAAGTTAGCAGAGATGGTACCAAAGATTCTAGACGTTTCAGTGTTATCATTGTAATACTCCAAGAAAGCCAATGGGTTTCTTTCATTATCACTTGGTTGATTAAAAGTACCATCTGTATTTACCAGTGGGCGAGTCGGATTCCAACGCAAAGCAGAAACAATCAAATCTCCTTCTGCACCTACGTTGTCAGACAAAGCTGTTGCTTCATCTTCCACAAAACTACCTAACAACTTACCATCTATAGTCAAACGGTCGTTCATTAGTTTTTGAGAAATACTCAAGTTAGCAGTGTATTTTTTCAATCCACTATTTTTGATAATACCTTCTTGGTCTAAGTACCCCAAAGACATTCTAAAACGTCCACCATTTTCAGATGAACCACCATAGCTTACATCATAGTTTTCCGTAGTTCCTGTACGCAAAATTTCATCAAAAGCATTTACATTGCTACCTAAATCAATACCCGATTCAGATGCGAAAGTAGGAGCATCTAATAAGTTGTATTTTCTATTATTAGGCATGGTACTGGTCGTATAGCCAGCATTGAATGAAAGCTCTGGTTTACCACGAGTTCCTTTTTTGGAGGTAATCAAAATGACACCATTTGCACCACGAGAACCATAAATCGCTGTAGCAGAAGCATCTTTCAATATACTAATACTTTCGATGTCATTTGGGTTGATAAAGTTCAGTGGGTTACGAGCAGAAGAACGTCCTGCTCCTACATCTGCACCTGCACTTACATCACTTCCACCCAAAGCCACACCATCCAATACTACTA